>VAZS01000066.1 GCA_005884855.1 Alphaproteobacteria bacterium
CACGATGGGTGAACTGATCTTTCGGAGGTCAACGACTTGGCCGTCTGACGTCTTTATGCGCCCTGCGGCGAGATTGTTACCGATGAATAGTTCATCGACGATGAACTGAATCTCCTCGGCATTCAGATTAACATGTCCACCCCACCAGCGTTCGAACTCCAGATACCGATCTGCTTCGGTGTCGACCTTAGAATAGACATTGTACTGCTTGGTCCAGAGCGTGTTTGAGGGATTCATGTTCTCGAAGTTCTGGACAAGCCACGCGCCATCGAACTTTCCACCGCCGAGATCGCTGGTAAGCGCGGTCAACCAGCTTCCGCCCAGCAAGCCACCTGAATAGCGCATCGGATACTTGCCGTGGACGCCAGCCCAATACGAGAGCGGTGCACCCGCTATGATGATCGGACCGAACAAGTCCGGGCGTAGCGAAGCAAGGATCATCACCGCCCAGCCAGCTTGGCAATTGCCGATGACGCACGGCTTGCCGTCAGCGCTCGGATGAAGGGCGATGACCTTTTCTACGAATGTTGCCTCGGCCCGCGCGATGTCTCCGATCCCCTGGCCAGGCATTGGCTCGGGCAGAAAACCAATGAAGTAACACGGGTGACCGGCTTTCATTGCCACGCCGATTTCGCTATCCGCCTTGAAGCCGCCGATCCCCGGTCCGTGGCCCGCGCGAGGATCGACCACCACGAACGGTCGGCGCCTTTCGTCGATCTCGACTCCGGTCGGTGGAATGACACGCACCAGCGCGTAGTTCACCGGTGGGTCCAATTTTCTACCGTCGACGATCAGCTCCACGTCATAGTCGAGGACATGGGGTGCGGTTTCTGCCAAATGTTCGCGGTATTGAAGCCCGCGTCGGCGCATCACATCCAGAAACAGGACGCTGCGTTGCCCGGTATCCACCAGATATTCGAAAGCAGATGAAAAAAGCGTCGGCACGGCGTTGCCGAGGTTTGCCGGGGTGTAGTTAGACATGCTCAGGTCTCTCCCGCTCGCAGCCCGTGCATCAGGATTGCGTCGGGGCGAAAAAGACCCATTGACATAGGTCAAGGGCGCACGAGGGGGATGGCTCAGGTCAATGTTTGGAACTTGCGAGCGAGATTGAAGAGTGTGCTGGGACGGTGCTAGCCGCGGTGAAGCTGAGACTTAATCTCCGGGGCAACTTTTTCTTTGCTGTGCTCAGCATCATATGAGACTGCACCGGCCTGATCTTCGCCGATCCAAGCCACCATCAGTTCCCAGGCGACCGCCAAAATGATTGGTCCAACAAACAGACCAACGATGCCATGCGCCAGCATCCCCCCCATGACACCGACGAAGATAACGAACATCGGTGTACTCAGGCCGCGTCCCATGAGCATTGGCTTCAACACGTTATCAGCCAGACTAACGATCAAAAGATAGACCGTCAGCAGGAGAGCCGCCGTAAATTCCTTTGTTGCCCAAATCCATACAATGACCGGAAGAATAACGATCACCGACCCAATCTGCAGGATCGCAAGTATTAGCACGACGAAGGCCAGCACGCCGGCATGAGGTACCCCCGCGAGTTTCAGCCCGATTCCGGCCAGCAACGATTGAAGAACCGCAACACCGATTACTCCCTGCGATACCGTGCGTATGGTCAAGCCTGCCAGCCCAACAAAATCCTCGCTTCTCTGCGCAATGAGACGAGCCTGTATCCTCCTCGTCGCCGCGACGAGGTCCGGGCCATAGAAGAAGAGGAACCCAGCGAGCACCACCGACAGAATAAATTTGAAAGTTCCCACGCCCGCACTACCGGCAAAGGCGAGCACCGGACCGGCTAAGGGCTTAAGGTGCGGAGCTAGCTCGCGCAAAGCAGCTCGGAGATTGGTGGATGCCTGATCCCACAATCCATAAATCCGCGCACCGACGATCGGCCAGTCCTTAATGCCCTCTGGAGCAGATGGAACGGCAAAGCTGCCCTCCCCGAGCTGGGCAGCAAAACCCTGCAACCCATCAATCAAACCGAATCCAAGCCATGTCACCGGCCCAATGATGATCGCAAGATTAATCATTGTGATGATCAGCGCAGCCACCTTGGGCCGATTGCCCAGGCGTATCGAAAGCCAATTGTACGCCGGATAGAACGCGACGGTCAGGACCATACTCCAGGCAAGTATGGGAATGAACGGGCGAACAAGCACAAACGACCAATAAAGCAGGAAGGCCAGCAGAACCAGGCGGATTGCTAGCTGTATGAACTCGTCGTTGGATCTGCTCTGCCGAAGCGCTCTCGGTGCCATCGTTTCGATATTCCGCTAGCCTCATTGAGACGCACCCCGATTCTATTGGCGCCTTAAGCGCGTAGCGTTTGATCCAGATCAAGCATCGCTACTGAGGATCTTACACCAACGATGAGACCCGCCGAGCGCGTGCCCGGCTCTAGGAAACATTTCTCATGTCTGGAGCCGCCAAATATTCAGTCCTTGAACATCTCCGTGATGGCCGGCCGATTGAAGTCCGCGCGCTTCATCCCAGTGACAAGGACGGGATGTTGGCCGCGATCGGACGAACGAGTTCCCAATCGATTCAACGCCGTTTCTTCGGGCCAAAAAAAGGTTTCTCGGACCAGGAGATCGCTTTCTTCCTCAACATCGATTTCGAACGCCATGTCGCGCTCGTGGCGCAAATCGATGAGGACGGCCGCGCGGCAATCGTCGGTGGTGGACGCTATATCATGGTCGCGCCGGATCAGGCCGAGATAGCATTCGTCGTGGTCGACGCATATCAATCCCAAGGCATCGGGACCATCCTTATGCGCCATTTGACCATATTGGCGCGTAAGGCGGCCGTCAAAGAACTCGTCGCAGACGTGTTGCCCGAGAACACAGCGATGTTGAAAGTGTTCGGAAAGTTCGGCTTCCGCCCTGCCTCAAAGCGGACCTTCCAAGTCGTGCATCTGGCGCTTCAACTCGCGTGACCAGACCGCATAATGCGATTCAATTCGGGTCCGCGCATTGCGCAAAGACCCTGTGTTGCGCGAACAAAATGGCAGATACAGCTACCTCAAACCAAACAGCGATCGCCGAAATCCGCTCTGGCGCGCTTCGTCCCTACATACGAAACTTCCGTCGACGCCTCGGGCGTACCGTCGCTGTGCCTTTAAGTAGTAGACGTGTTTTCGGAAATCGACCCAGACGACGGCATCGAGGGGGCAATGTTGTTGCGCTTGGAACTCATAGCGAAACGGCGTCAATGGATATGAATAGGCAATCGTCGCGCTGCTGATCACGAGCAACGTTGCGGTCGCGCCGATGGCATAGAACCGTGGCAGCTGCATTGATACCTTGCTTGCTGTGGCTGGTCGTTTGACGAAATGCCTTGGCATTGAACTTGAAAGCAGCAGTCTACAGTCCGATACGGTCAACAACGCATTCATATTTTTACTCAAGCCGATTTCTCGGCACCGGACGATGAACATGACCTCCTCTGCACTATATACCGAACACCGGCTTTTTTAACGTTTGTGAACGCGACGACAATTACCGAGCCCGCAGTCAGGCTGCAGGTGCCAGCCCTCGCCGTGCCTGATGGCCACGCAAGCCTAACCCGATTCCGATCCAGCCGGCGCCTGCCAGGATCAGATCGATACCGAGGAAAAGACCCAGGACGTAAACGCTGTTGATCGGCCAACGCGCCAGAATCAGCAAGCCTAGCATCAGCGTAATGATGCCCGATAACGCCACCCAGATCCAAGGTATTTCGCGCTTCATGCTGAATGCCAGAATGATCCGCATAATGCCTGAAGCGACCAGTGAAGCACCGAGCGCAAGCGTGAGCAGCACGGCGGCCAATAGTGGATTTTCGAATGTCACGAAACCGGCGACGGTGTAGAACACGCCGAGCAAAGCCCAGAACAGGCATTTGCCCAAGCTCTTGATTTCAAAGGCGTTAACTATCTCTGTAACCCCGGCAACAATCATTGCGAGGCCAACGACAAGCACGCTCGTCACCGTCGT
>VAZS01000067.1 GCA_005884855.1 Alphaproteobacteria bacterium
GAACATCACATGGGGCTGGTGATGTCGATCGCCGATCATGTGGTCGCGCTGAATTTCGGCCGCAAGCTTGCCGAGGGAACGCCGGCCGCGGTGCAGTCCGACCCGGACGTCATCAAAGCCTATCTCGGGAGCAAGGACCAATGACCGCGATGCTCAATGTAAAGGATCTGCGCGCCTATTACGGCCAGGTCCAGGCGCTTCATGGGCTCGACTTCGGTCTCAACGAAGGAAGCATGACCACCCTGCTCGGCGCCAACGGCGCCGGCAAGACCACCACCCTGCGGGCGATCTGCAATATGGTGCGTTCGACCGGCGCGATCGAATTCGAAGGCGCGCCTCTCGCCGGCCGCTCGACCGAAAACATCGTCCGGCTCGGCATCGCGCATGTGCCGCAAGGTCGCGGCACCTTCACGACCATGACGGTTGAAGAGAACCTTCAGCTCGGCGCAATCACTCGAAAAGACAAGGCCGGCGTGGTTTCCGACATCGAGCGAATGTACGATCATTTTCCGGTGCTGAAGCAGCGGCATACCCAGCAGGCGGGTACCCTATCGGGCGGCGAACAGCAGATGTTGGCGGTGGCCCGCGCGCTGATGTTGCGTCCCCGATTGATGCTGCTCGACGAGCCTTCGTTCGGTCTGGCGCCGCTGATCGTGCGCGACCTGTTCAAGATCCTCGGCAAGATCAATCGCGAGAACAAGGTCACCATTCTGGTCGTCGAGCAGAACGCGCAGCTGGCGCTCGAACTCGCCGACAAGGCCTACGTCATCGAAACCGGACGCATCGTGATGTCGGGAACTGCAACCGAAATCGCGAACAATGAAGACGTCCGTAAATCCTATCTGGGTTATTGAGGAGCGCGGCCATGGAGCTTTTCACCAATCAAATCCTGGCTGGCATCGCCACCGGCGCGATCTATGCCTGCATGGCGCTCGCAGTGGTCATGATCTACCAGGCGATCGATCATCTCAATTTCGCCCAGGGCGAAATGGCGATGTTCTCGACGTTCATATCCTGGCAACTCATGCAATGGGGCGTCCCTTACTGGGGCGCCTTCATCATCACTTTGGCATTGTCCTTTGCCGGCGGCATCGCGATCGAGCGGCTATTGTTCAAGCCTCTGGCCAAAGCCCCGATCCTGACCAACGTCGCCGGTTTCATCGCATTGTTCGCGATCATCAACAGCGTCGCCGGCCTGATCTGGGACTTCACGATCAAGCAGTATCCGACACCGTTCGGGTCATATCCATTTCTCGGCAGCCAGCTGATCTCGACCCATCAGGCTGGCATGATCGGGGTAACCGTGCTGCTGTTGCTCGCGCTGTATTTCTTCTTCCAGTTCACCCGGATCGGGCTTGCGATGCGCGCGGCCGCCTCTGTGCCGGAATCGGCACGGCTGGTCGGCGTTAACACCAGTTGGATGATCGCACTCGGCTGGGGCATGGCGGCGGCGATTGGCTCGATCGCAGGCATGTTGATCGCGCCCGTGGTGTTTCTCGAACCGAACATGATGGGCGGCGTGCTGATCTACGGATTTGCCGCCGCAGTGCTCGGCGGCCTCACCAGCCCATTGGGTGCTGTCGTCGGCGGTTTCCTGGTCGGTATTTTCGAGAATCTGGCCGGAACCTACATCCCGGGCGTCGGCAACGAACTTAAGCTGCCGATCGCGCTGGCACTGATTATCACCGTCTTGGTTGTCAAACCGGCTGGGCTGTTCGGCCGGCCCATCGTGAAGCGAGTTTGATCATGAGCGCAGTTCAGGAAGTCGTCACGCCGGCTGCAATCGAAGCCGTTCCGAAGAGGGCGATGACGCTCGGCTACGGCACCTCGCTGATCATGCTGGCGTTACTGCTGCTGGTGCCGCTGTTCGTCAAGAACTTCATCATCTTCCAGCTTACGATGCTGCTGATCTATGGCCTCGCCGTGCTGGCTTTGAACATCCTGACCGGCGGTAGCGGCCAGTTCTCGCTGGGACAGAGCGCGTTTTACGCAGTCGGCGCCTACACCTCGGCGATCCTGATGGAACATGCCGGAATGAATTACGCGCTGACGCTGCCGGTTGCCGGGCTGATCTGCTTTGGTTTTGGCTTTCTGTTCGGGCAGCCGGCACTGCGCTTGAGCGGCGTTTATCTGGCGCTGGCAACCTTCGCGTTGGCAACCGCCATGCCGCAGCTTCTCAAGCTCGGCTATTTCGAGCACTGGACCGGCGGCGTGCAGGGCCTGGTCGTGACCAAGCCCGATGCGCCGTTCGGGCTGCCGATATCGCAGGACATGTGGCTGTATTATTTCACGCTGGTCATTACCATCGCTATCTACATCTTCTCGGTCAATCTGCTGCAGTCGCGCTCAGGGCGCGCCTTGATGGCGATCCGCGACAACGAAATCGCGGCGTCCGCCATGGGCGTTGACGTCGCGCTGTACAAGACGCTGGCATTCGGGGTCAGCGCCGGAATCACCGGTATCGCGGGCGGCCTCGGAGCCATCGCCGTGCAGTTCGTGGCGCCCGACGCCTACACCATTACGCTGGCGATCTCGCTGTTTCTCGGGATGGTTGTCGGCGGCGTCGGCTGGCTGCCGGGATCGATCGTCGGTTCGGCATTCATCATCTTCGTGCCGAATATCGCCGAGGGTATTTCAAAGGGGCTGTCCGGCGCGGTGTTCGGCGTACTGCTGTTCCTGGTCATCTTCCTGGTGCCGCACGGCGCGAGGCAAGTCGCCATCGTTGCCCAGCAACTGATGGGCAAACTGAAGAGAAACTAAACACTGAGGAGAGAGTATGCGTTCCAAACAAAAACTGCGTATCGCCGCGTTCTCGACGGTCATCGCCTTCGTCACCACCTCGGGCGCCGCACTCGCACAAAAGAAATACGACACCGGCGCGACCGACGCGGAAATCAAGATCGGCAATATCATGCCCTATAGCGGCCCAGCGTCCGCCTACGGCGTGATCGGCAAAACCGAAGCGGCCTATTTCACCAAAATCAATGCCGAAGGCGGCATCAAGGGCCGCAAGATCAATTTTATCACCTATGACGACGGCTACAGCCCGCCAAAGGCGGTTGAGCAGGCGCGCAAGCTGGTGGAGAGCGATGAAGTCTTGCTGGTTTTCAACCCGCTCGGCACACCTTCGAATTCGGCGATCCAAAAATATCTGAACTCGAAGAAAGTCCCGCAACTGTTCGTCGCCACCGGCGCAACCAAATGGAACGACCCGAAGAGCTTTCCGTGGACCATGGGCTGGCAGCCCAGCTATCAGAGCGAAGCGCGGATTTACGCGAAATTCCTGATGAAGGAAAAACCGGATGCCAAAATCGCGATCCTTTACCAGAACGATGACTTCGGGAAGGATTACCTCAAAGGCCTGAAGGACGGGCTTGGCGCCAAGGCATCGGCGATCGTTGCTGAAGAGAGCTACGAGACTACCGAGCCGACCATCGACGGCCACATCGTCAAGCTGAAATCAACCGGCGCTGACACCTTCATCAGCATCACCACGCCGAAGTTCGCGGCGCAGGCGATCAAAAAGCTCGGCGAGATCGAGTGGAAACCGCTGCACATCGTTTCCAACGTCTCTGCTTCGGTCGGCAGCGTGATGAAGCCTGCCGGCTTCGAGAACTCGCAAGGCATTCTGTCGGCGGCCTATGCCAAGGACGGGGCGGACCCGCAGTGGGACAACGATCCCGGCATGAAGAAATTCTATGCGTTTCTCGAGAAGTACTATCCCGAAGCGAACAAGCTGGATGGCTCGGTCGTTTTCGGCTACGGCGTGGCTCAGACGATGGCAAAAGTCATCGAGATGTGCGGCGACAATCTAACTCGCGAAAACGTCATGAAGCAGGCGGCGAGCCTGAAGGACTTTGCGCCGGACACGTTGCTGCCCGGCGTCAAGATCAACACCAGCGCTACTGATTTCGCCCCCATCGAGCAGCTTCAGATGATGCGGTTCAAGGGCGAGAAGTGGGAACTGTTCGGCGATATCATCAGCGGCGAACTGAGCAATTAAGGACAGCTCTCCGCGAGGCGTCCCGGCCCATACCCATAAATCGGCGACCGGACAGTTCGACTAAATAACCCCCTCGGCGAGACCCTCGCCGGGGGGCTTTTTGTTGATGGTTCCCCTGAGAAGGTATTCAATGCCGCCAGGAGCCGAAAAGCGCTTCCAATGAAAAAGACGCATTCAACCACACTAGGGAGTTCCAAATGCCTGCTATCCAATTGCGATTGGGAGCCTTTTCGGCTGCCCTCGCGATACTCGCGGCGGCCAGCACCGGCGCGCTCGCGCAAAAGAAATACGACATCGGCGCCACCGACACTGAAATCAAGATCGGCAACATCGTACCCTATAGCGGCCCCGCTTCCGCCTATGGCGTGATCGGTAGTACCGAAGCCGCTTACTTCAAGAAGATCAATGCCGAGGGGGGCATCAACGGCCGCAAGATCAATTTCATCAGCTATGACGACGGGTACAGCCCGCCGAAGACGGTCGAGCAGGCGCGCAAGCTGGTGGAGAGTGACGAAGTCCTTCTGATTTTCAATCCATTGGGAACGCCGCCGAATTCGGCGATCCAGAAGTACATGAATGCGAAGAAGGTGCCGCAACTGTTCGTCGCCACTGGCGCCACCAAGTGGAATGACCCCAAGGAATTTCCCTGGACCATGGGTTGGCAGCCGAACTACCAGAGCGAGTCGCGGATCTACGCGAAATACCTGTTGAAGGAGAAGCCTAACGCCAAGATCGCGGTGCTGTATCAGAACGATGATTACGGCAAAGACTATCTCAAAGGCCTCAAAGACGGGCTCGGCGCCAAGGGCGCCACCATGATCGTTGCCGAGGAGAGCTATGAGACCACCGAGCCGAGCATCGACAACCACATCGTCAAGCTGAAATCGACGGGCGCCGATGTGTTCTTCAACGTCACCACCCCGAAATTCGCCGCGCAGGCGATCAAGAAAATGAGTGAAATCGAGTGGAAGCCGCTGCACCTTCTCAACAACGTCAGCTCTTCGATCGGCAGCGTGATGAAGCCGGCAGGCTTTGAAGCCAGCCAGAACATCATCTCGTCCTCCTACCTGAAGGATACCTCGGATCCGCAGTGGAAGAACGATCCTGGAATGAAGGAGTTTGACGAGTTCCTGACCAAATACTTCCCCGAGGGCAACAGGATCGATGCCTCGGTGATGTAC
>VAZS01000068.1 GCA_005884855.1 Alphaproteobacteria bacterium
GGGACGGCATCGGTCAGGATTACCTGATGGCGCAACACGTGTCCGATGTGATCGGCTTTATCGAAAAGCTGAATGCCGGAACGGTGGATCTGATGGGGCATTCCCGCGGCGGACACATCTGTTTCAGGGTCGCCGAGCAGCACCCTGAACTATTGCGCAAGCTGATTCTCGCCGAACCCGGCGGCGAAATGGATCAATCGCTCGATCCCAGCGCCGGCGCCAGCCCCTCGCCACGCGCAGCGAGCATCGCGGTCTCGGCCGAGAAAATCCGGGCGGACGATATTGAGGGCGGGCTGAAAGCTTTCTTCGACATGATCGAAGGCGACGGCGCCTGGGCGCGGCTCCCTGCCGCACCAAAACAGCAGCTCCGTGATAACGCTTACACGCTGATCGGGCAGGTCGGCGAAAATCGCCGGCCCTACAAACGGCTCGAAGCGGAATCAATCAAGACCCCGACGCTGTTCGTCGGCGGCGGGAACACCAGAGGCGCCTTGCCGCGCGTGTTGCGCGCGCTAGCCGCGCATGTTCCCGGCGCGAAGACGGCAACCATACCCGGCGCCGGTCATTGGATGTTCGAACAGGCACCCCAGGATTTTTGCAGAATCGTGCTGGAATTCCTGGCGTCAGCATGATCGCTCCGGGTTGTTGCGCCGCGCCATCAGACGTCTTGGTAAACCCTCGTGCCAGGTGCTAATCTTCCACTCAACAAAGGCTAAAGGGCTTCGTCCCGATAACGCGAGGAGGAACACGTGAAGCTCACCCAGCAACAGATCGATCATTTCAACCGCGAGGGCTGGCTGTTCCTGCCGGAATTGTTCAGCGCCGAGGAAGTGCAGTTTTTGGCGCGCGAGGCCGAGGGCATCTACGACACCCAGCGCCCTGAGGTGTGGCGTGAGAAAAGCGGCGCGCCGCGCACAGCCTTTGCAGCGCACCTCTATAACGAGGCGTTCGGCCTGCTCGGCGCGCATCCGCGCATGATCGAGCCGGTTGAGCAGATCTTCGGCGAGAAGGTCTACATGCATCAGTACAAGATCAACGCCAAATCGGCTTTCACCGGCGACGTCTGGCAATGGCACCAGGACTACGGCACCTGGAAGCGCGACGATGGCATGCCGCAGCCTCGCGCGATGAACATCGCGATCTTTCTTGACGAGGTAATGCCGATCAATGGTCCGCTGATGCTGGTGCCGAAAAGCCAGCACGCCGGGGATCTGAAGGCTTCGCACGATCTCGAGACCACCTCCTATCCGCTGTGGACGCTGGACGAAGAGACGGTGACGCGGCTGGTGAAGGAAGGCGGCATCGTCGCGCCGACCGGCAAGGCCGGCGGCATGCTGATGTTCCATGGCAATCTGGTGCACGGCTCGTCCGGCAACATCACGCCGTATCCGCGCAAGATCGTCTATCTGACGCTGAACGCCGTCTCCAACTACATCCGCACCCCTACCAGGCCGGATTATATCGCCCATCGCGACTTCACGCCGATACAGACGGTGGACGATGACGCCCTGCTGCGGCTCGCGCGCGCCCATCGGCAAGCGGCGGAGTAGAGGCGGGTTCGAGCAAACCCATCATCACCGGTCATCCCGGGCGCGTCGAAGCACGCGAACGCGGAATACCATGAGCACGACAGTGAGTATGAACAGCCCGGTGCATGCGGCTCCGGTAAGACAACGAGCAGGACGGTTGCACGATGAACCTTCATCGTCTGTTGAATGCGCGCCGCGCGGCTGGAAAGCCGGTCCGGGTCGCGCTGATCGGCGCGGGCAAATTCGGCTCGATGTTTTTGTCGCAAGTGCCGCATACGCCCGGTCTGGAAGTGCCCGTAATTGTCGATCTGGATCCCGAGCGCGCGCGCGAGGCGTGCCGCACCGTCGGCTGGGACGCTGCAAGGATCGAAGCGACCAATTTCACGGCGGATATAGCCAAAGCGACATCAGGCCCTATCGAAGTCATCGTGGAGGCTACCGGGAATCCCGCGGCCGGCATCAAGCATGCCCGCGCGGCGATTGCGGCCGGCAAGCACATCGTCATGGTCAATGTCGAGGCCGACGTGCTGGCCGGACCACTGCTCGCCAGCGAAGCGCAGAGCGCTGGCGTGGTGTATTCGTTGGCCTATGGCGATCAGCCGGCGCTTACCGCCGAGATGGTGGACTGGGCGCGCGCCAGCGGTTTTCGCGTGGTCGCCGCCGGCAAGGGTACAAAATACCTGCCTGCCTATCACGACGTGACCCCGGCCGGGGTCTGGGGGCATTACGGACTGACAGCCGATGAGGCCCAGTCGGCGGGGATGAACCCGCAAATGTTCAACTCGTTTCTCGACGGAACCAAGTCGGCCATCGAGATGGCGACGATCGCAAACGCGACCGGGCTGCGTGTGCCCGCCAACGGGCTATCATTCCCACCCTGCGGGGTCGACGATCTGCCGCATGTCTTGCGGCCGCGCGAGCAGGGCGGCGTATTGGAGGAAGCAGGGCTGGTGGAGGTAGTCTCGTCACTGGAGCGCGACGGCCGCCCGGTGTTCCGCGACCTCCGCTGGGGCGTTTATGTGGTGCTGGAAGCGCCGAATGATTATGCCGCCGACTGCTTCAAGCAGTATGGCCTCAAAACCGATTCAAGCGGCCGCTATGCGGCAATGTACAAGCCGTATCATCTCATCGGGCTCGAGCTGAACATTTCGATTTTATCCGCGGCGCTGCGCGGCGAACCCACCGGACAGGCTATCGATTTCCGTGGCGACGTCGCCTCGGTGGCAAAACGCGATTTGCGGGCCGGCGAAATGCTCGATGGCGAGGGCGGCTATACGGTATGGGGCAAGCTGATGCCGGCGGCCGCCAGCCTTAAAGCCGGCGCGCTGCCGATCGGGCTGGCCCACAAAGTGAAGCTGAAGAACGACATCGCTCATGGCGCGGTGGTGCGATGGAGCGATGTCGAGATCGATGCCGGCGACGACACCATCAAGACCCGATGGGCGATGGAAGCGAAATTTGGCGGCGCGCGCTAATCAGCGCTTTCGTGCGAAGTGGGTACCCGGGGCGTGAAGAAAACACGCAGATCGGAACGAAACCGGCGATGGCCGTTGGTGCAAAACCGCCGGCGGTTTTGGAAGCTGCCGGATAATGAAAAAACGTGGACCTGATCGCCTTTCGCGGCTGCGTTCTGGTAGCTTATCGTAGCGACTCCTTGGCTTGGATGCAGGTGGCCCTTCATGATGCGAATGCGCACGCGAACCTGATCGCGGTTCGTCGTAATCCAGAGAAAGAAAAGCCAGGGAAAAATTCCGTGGGCTTTTTACGCGCAGCTCCTATTCGTGGTTGTCGGCGAGGGCCTCGGCGAGCTTGTCGTAGTATTTGGTCACGAGATCGATGTTACCCTTGTTCTCGATCGGCGGCGGTGGCGTCTTCAGCGCTTCGCCAAGGTCCGCGACCACTTGCTGCTTGTCCTTGGCCGGCATTTTGCCGTCAGCCTGGACCTGCGCGATCTGCGCCTTGATCACGGCCTCTGGGCCGACATATTGCTTGGTGGCCGGATCAATTCCGCCGAGCACCAGGCTGATGTTGTCGATGACATCATTGTATTCGTCGTAGCTGGCAAAGCCGTGCTTCCTGGCCACGGCATCGAGCTGCGCGATGACCTGCGGATCCGGTTTGACGTTGTCAGGCAGCTTTTCGGTGATCGCTTCCATGTCATGTTGGGCGGCGAGCACGCCTTCGATATGCTTGTCCGTCAGCGGCATCTGTTTCAGCGCCGGAGGCTGCCCGGGTGGGGGCGCGGCTTGAGCCGGAGGCTGGTTGGCCTGCGCCCAGGCGGCACCACCAGGCAGCATGGCCATGGCAGCCGCGAGGATGGTCAGGGTGGCTGCGAGGTATCGAACGAACTCGCGCATGGAACTCTCCTGAGGGGCGTAGCGAGGGGTTGTCCGGGAGCGGTCGGGAATGGGTTTGATTGACGTGCCCAGCCCAATTCCGGCAAACCAACGGAGACAGGACAAGGTTGCATCAACTGTGCGGGACGAGACGCGGAAAACAAAAAACGCCGCCTCGCTTTGCGCATGCTGCGCTAGGGAGGCGGCGTTTTTTTGATCATGAAATCGAAAGAGGAATTGCTTTGTCCTTGGCAGGCCTGGCAGCGACCTACTCTCCCAGGGCTTAAGCCATAGTACCATTGGCGCTGAGGAGTTTAACGGCCGAGTTCGGGATGGGATCGGGTTCAAGCTCCTCGCTA
>VAZS01000069.1 GCA_005884855.1 Alphaproteobacteria bacterium
GAATAACGCCGCTCGATCCGATCCACCGGCGGCGCCAGCATGGTTTCGTAGATCAGTTCAGGCGGTGCCTCTTCGGCCTCGACGATGTACCTGTTGTAGGGGATGCGTATTATCGGCGGCGGCAGGTCGACATAGAAGCCGCCGAACGCGCGCGGATCGCGGTAAGTGTTGTCGATGATAATGATCTCGCGGCCCTGCTGATCCCGGCGAATACGCCGCAGCAACTGGCCGTCGCGCCCGCTGACCGTGATGATCCGCGTGCCATCGGGACGAATCACGATGGTGCGGGTTTCGCCGCCGACCTGCTGGGTCTGGATATCGCGCGCGCCGAATCGGAATCGGTCCTGCTCGTTATGGCGAATGAATGAGTGGCCGCTCGGGTCGACGACGATCACACGGCCGGGCTCGGTGAAGACCTTGCGGCCGCCTTGGTCGCTTTCCTGCCGCGCGCCCCGGAAATCTTCGATGCGGCGCGGCCCCTGTGCTGGCGCACCCGGCGCAATCGGGGTGAGCGCTTGAGCGGGAGGTGGCGGTGGCGGAATGGGTGCTGCGACCGTCGGTGGCGGCGGACGACGCGACAACGGCGGGCCTCCGGGCGGAAGCGCGGTCTGACCGCCGCCCGGAGCGGGAGCAGCATTCGGCGCGGGAGGAGCGCCGGGTGGCGGCGGAGTTGTCGGAGCCGGCGCGACCCGCCCCGATGGCGGTGGAGGCGCGCCCGCGGGAGGAGGCGAAGGTGGAGGTGACGCCTGCGGTGTGGCTGCAGGCGGACCGCCCGCTCCCGGCGGCAACTGCTTTCTGCCGCTCGGACCTGGCGATGGCTCAGGCGCGGATGGAGTTTGTGGCGCCCCTGCCGGTGGAGAACCCTGCGGCAATTGCCTGGCGCCGGAAGGGGGCGGCGGCACGGCGGGCGGCGCGCCTCGTCGCTCCTCAAGCTGCGCAGGAGGAGCTGCGCTCGGCGGTGCCGATGACTTCGGCGTACCAGGTGGCGGAGCAGGCGCAGGCGGAGCCGACGGAGGTGTAGGCCGGGACGGGGGTGCCGCAGCCGGAGGTGGCGGAGGTGTAGGCCGCGACGGTGCTGCGGCCGGGGGCGGCGGAGCCGCCGCCGGAGGTGGCGGAGGAGCAGGCCGTGGCGGAGCCGCTGCGGGTGGGGGCGGCGGCGGCGCGGGTCGCGGTGGAGGAGGAGGCGCGGCGGCCGGCGGCGCGGGTCGCGCCGGGGGTGCAGCGGCGGGTGGCGCCGGGCGTTGCTTGGGCTTTCCGTCGGGACCAAGTTCTTCTCTCTGGGCAACGATCAGCGGCGCGTTCTGCGCGTGCGATGCCGAGGCGATCAACTGCATCGCTGTAAGCGCGGTCGTGGCAAGCAGCACGAAACGAAGCTTTGTCATGATGATCTGGATCCCCCGAAAGCCCTGCCAAGTTCTGGCGATAAGCAAATAGACGTTAGGCCGCATTGTGGCGGCGCGTTCTATTTATTTATGCAGCAGCGACGCTTCGATTCGCCACTATTCATTACGCATTCAGGAGATCGTTGCGGAAGACTAGACTCACATTGTCCGCTTCGGCATGTCTGATGTGCCGGGAAGAACGTCGGGCTGCGCACCCCCCAGCTCCGCGTCTGCATCGGTCGCGGGGGAGGGCGTACGTGGCCCTTGCGGGCCTCGGACCGGCAATTCCTGCGGCATCTGGCCGGGCAGCTCTTCAGGTCGCGGCGATTGCCCCGGCTCCTGGATCGGCGGCGGCACCTCCGGGCGTGGATTGCCGGGTGGATCTTCCTGCGGGGGCTCCGAAGGTTGCCCCGGTTTGATTGGCGGATCTTCTTGCGGTTCTATCGGCATCTACAGAGCCACCTTGTGATGGTCGCCGAGATCGGGGCGTGCGCCGGTAAAGGCGGCCGCCGTCATTTTCACGTAACTGGTCAATGTGCCAGGCGAATCCCAGAACTCGGCATCCTCAGGCGTGATCTTCAAGACGCGGATGTTCGGATCGTCGGCTGAGTCCCACCATGCCTTCGCCGGCGTTGAAAACAGCTGCTTGATTTTGGCGCGATCGTTCGAGATGACAGCGCTGCCGCTGATGGAGACGTATTTCTGGCTGCCAGCATTGGCAAAGGACAGATTGACCTGTGGATTGCGGGCGATCTCCTCGTCCATATGCCGCCGCGCGTCGGTAAGGAAATAGATCACGTTCTCGTCACGCACCAGATAAGCGCTCATCGGACGTGCGCGAAGCTTGTCGCCATCGCGAGTGACCAGCATGGCAAAGCCGATCTTCTTCATGAGCTCCCAGACGCGGTCGATATCGCTTGCGGTATTGTCGTTGGCCATGGTTCCGCTCCGCTATTGTTGGAGCGATAACCATGCCGAAGGGACGATGTTCCCGCCTGCTAGGACCCGTTAGATGGAACCCCGCAGCAATAGCGTGTTGCTTCGCGTCCTGCCTGTTTCGGCGTAGCCACGCGCGCGCATGTCGGCAATGCAGTCGTCCTGCCAATCGTTGCGGGATAGATGCTCGATAACAACGGCGCGCGGCCACAAACCTTGCGGCGCTTGCCTGAAGAAGCCGGTCAGAACGCGATCTTCAAATCCCTCGACATCGATCTTCAGCGCGTCGACGTGGCCCACTCCTGCATCGCGGAGAATGCGCTGCAGCCGCAATGATGGCACTCTCATGCCATGGTCCGCGCCTTCGACAGAAATGATGTGGCTGGCGCCGAGATTGTCCGCATCGGTCTGGATCACAAGCTCGCCGTCGCAAGAGCCGGCCGCGGCCGCAACGAGTTTGATGTTGTCCAAACCGGAAGCGGCGCGGTTGAACGCAAGCCGCGCGCAAGTGACCGGATGCGGCTCGACCGCGATCACTGTTCCGCTTGCGGCGACATGGCGCGCCAACGCCAGGGCGTAAGTGCCGACATTGGCCCCTATATCGACGAAGACGCCGCCCTGAGGCGTGTACGCGCGCAGAAAATCCAGCTCTACAACGTTGTACTCAGGATTGAACAGCGCGCCGCGCTCGGTCGCGCTCGTCTGATGGTAAAATCGAAATGACGCGCCCTGATACTGCACATCGACCGGACCCGGGCGCAAAAGGTTTACCAGCCGCGACATCATCGGGCGGAACGCGCCGCGCTTGAGGCGCGTACCTTGCGCGAGCGACATGATCGCAGCTTGCGCGCGCGTCGGCGCGAATGCGCCAAACGGTGCAGATGTCGGATCATTGGCTGGCGCGATACCTGGCAACGTCGATGGTTTCAAATGATCCTCGTAGCGCGTGCAAAGCGGCGCATGCATAGCCGACTTTCCCGCAGCGGCACAATCGGGCTCGTACTAGCCGCTTTCTGGAGACCTAGTTGCGATGACGCAAGAAGCGGCCAAGGAGGCCGCGCTTGCCCTTGCCAGGAATCAGATCGACGTCGCTCACCAGCTTGGCGCCGCCTTTGCGGCGCTCCAACAGGATCTTGCGGCTGTGGAATGCCTCGAGTTCGGGGCGATGAGCGACACTGACCACGGTTGCCTTGGGCAGCTCTTTCGTCATCAGTTCCATCATGCTGTCCTGGCTCTTGGCATCGAGCGCCGAAGTCGCTTCGTCGAGCACGACAATGTCCGGGTTGTGCAGCAACAGCCGCGCAAAGGCGAGCCGCTGCTTTTCACCGCCCGATAACGTCTGGTCCCAAGGCGCATCTTCCTCGATGTTGTCCTTGAGGTGGCCGAGGCCGACCTTGTCGAGCGCTTCGCCGATCTGCTCCACGGTCCAATCCTCGGCGGCCGCGGGATAGGCGGCGGCGCGGCGCAGCGTGCCGGAAGGGACGTAAGGCTTTTGCGGGAGCATGAATAGCCGGCGATTCGGATGGAAATTGACATCGCCACCGCCCCATGGCCACAGCCCCGCAATTGCGCGCACCAACGTGCTCTTGCCGGTGCCGGATTCGCCGGCAACCAGCAGCCGCTCGCCGGGCTCCACAACCACTTCCGCATCGCCGACCACCGCGGTGCCGTCGTCGAGCGTGACTGAAAGATTGTGCAAACTGAGGATCGCATCGCCTTCGATTTCGCCGCGCCGGATCCGGCCGATGCCGTCGCCACGCTCGGCGCGCTCAAGTCCGTCGAGCGACATCATCAAGGAGGCGATACGGCGTGCGCAGGCATTCCAGTCCGCCAGCCGTGGATAGTTGTCGACCAGCCACCCGAACGCGGTCTGTACGATGGTGAAGGCGGATGCCGCCTGCATCACTTGTCCCAGGCTCATGCTGCCGTCGAGAAATTTCGGCGCGCACAGCAACAGCGGCACTACGGGCGCGATCAGGCTTGAACCCTGTGACACCAGCGTTGTGCGCATGTGCTGACCCGCGAGCCGAGCCCATTGCCGCAATACGCTGCCGAAACTCCGGTCGATGCCGTCGCGCTCTTCCTGTTCGCCACCCAGCAGCGCGATGCTCTCGCCATTCTCCCGCACGCGTGTCAACGCGTAACGGTATTCCGCCTCAGCCTGATTTTTGTCCTCTGAGATTTGAACGAAGCGGCGTCCGATCACCGTGATCGACCCGGAAGCGATTGCCGCATAGATCACCGCTGCGATCACCAGGAATCCGGGAATGCTAATGCTCGATCCCGCGACCGTGACCGTCAGCGCCCCGCCTATGGTCCAAAGCACGACGATGAACGTCGCCGCCGACAGAAATGCCGAAGTAACGCCGGCGGCGAAATCGACCGGCGAATCGGTGGCGATCCGCAAATCCTCCGCGATGCGATACTCCGGGTTCTGGTGGTCGCCGCCAACCAGGTTGAGCTGGTAATAGCGG
>VAZS01000070.1 GCA_005884855.1 Alphaproteobacteria bacterium
CTGACCAATGCGAGGCCAAACAACCGTTTGGCTTGGCCATGACTACATGGCAATTTCCGGCCAACAGCATAGAGGGTTCCGGAGCGGCCCAGCGATGACATCTGCAACAGAAGAGCTACAATTGGCGGCGGATTTCGCGCCTGCAACCTATGAGGACTGGCGCAAGCTGGTCGATGTCGCGCTAAAAGGCGCGCCGTTCGAAAAGCTGGTCGGCAAGACCTATGATGGCCTGACGATCGAGCCGATCTATCCGCGCGCGCGGGGCGCGACACCCGTCGCGGGGCGGCCGGCGGGCTGGCCTTGGCAGATCATGCAGCGGATCGATCATCCGGACGCAGCGCAGGCCAACACGCAGGCCGTGCATGACCTGGAGAACGGGGCCAGCGGGTTGACGCTGGTTTTCGCGGGCGCAAACGGCGCATATGGGTTTGGGTTGGAGCCGACGGCGGAAGCGGTCGAGAAGGCTCTCGAGGGCATCTTCGTCGACGCCGGCATATCGATCGAACTTGAACTCGGTCCGCAGTCGCGCATGGCCGCGATACATGTCGCGGAATATGTGAAGCGCAAAGGCGTTGATCCCGCGGCCTGCGATATCCGGTTCGGTCTCGATCCGCTTGGCGCATGCGCGGTCTGGGGATCCAGTCCCTATAGCTGGCCCGAGATCGTGCCGGCGGTCACCGGCGCCATCAAAGGCCTGGCCGAAATCGGATCTAAGGGGCCGTTCGCGGCTGCGGACGGTCGGGTGATCCATGACGCCGGCGGATCGGAAGTGCAGGAGTTGGCCTTTGTGCTGGCCGGCGGCGTCGCCTATCTGCGCGCGTTGGAGCAGGCGGGGGTTGATCTCGAGGATGCGCGCGGCATGGTTTATGCGCGGCTTTCCGCCGATGCCGATCAATTCCTGACCATGGCAAAGTTCCGCGCGCTGCGCTTGCTGTGGGCGCGGATCGAGCAAGCCTGCGGCCTCAGGCCGAAGCCGATCTACATCGCGGCACAAACCGCATGGCGGATGCTGACCCAGCGCGACCCCTATGTGAACATGCTGCGCGCGACCATGGCGACATTCTCCGCCGGCCTCGGCGGCGCCAATGCCGTCACGGTGCTGCCGCATACGCTGGCGCTGGGGCTGCCTGATCCGTTCGCGCGCAGAGTGGCGCGCAACACCCAACTGGTGCTGCTGCAGGAGTCCAATCTCGCCAAAGTGTCCGACCCGGCGGCGGGCGCCGGCGGCATCGAAAGCCTGACCCGACAGCTCTGCGAGGCGGCGTGGGCGTTGTTTCAGGAAATCGAAAACGCCGGCGGCGCATTCGCGGCGCTCGAACGGAACCTGATCCAGCGCAGGGTGGCGGCAACGCGGGCCTCGCGCGAACAGAACATCGCCAGGCGCAAGGAAGTGCTCACCGGCGCCACCGAATTTCCAAACCTGCATGAATTCCAGGTTGCGGTTCTGGATGCAAAGCCGGTCGTGCTACCGCCTTATGGCGAAGCAAAATTCAATTTCGACGCGCTGGCCCCGATGCGGCTGGCTGAACCGTTCGAAGCCTTGCGCGACCGTTCAGATCGAATTCTTGAGAACAAAGGTACGCGGCCGAAAATATTTCTCGCCAATCTCGGCACGGCAGCCGATTTCACCGCGCGCGCGACCTTCGCCAAGAGCTTTTTTGAAACTGGCGGCATCGAGGCTCTCGACACCCACGGCTTTACCGATCCGGCTGCGGTCGGTGCAGCTTTCAGGGACTCCGGCGCGGCGCTGGCCTGTTTGTGTTCCCAGGACAAAATCTATGCCGGGCTGGCTGTCCCGGCCGCAAAGGCTCTTCAAGCCGCTGGAGCAAAGCATATCTATCTCGCAGGCCGTCCCGGCGAGCAGGAGGCTGCCCTCCGCGCCGCGGGCGTTGACGATTTTGTCTTTGCCGGTGTGGATGTGCTGGCCATGCTGCAAGAGGTCTATCGGCTGGCGGAGTGAGCATGGCTTCGGCGACAAAGCCCGTTTTGACCGGCGGCTGCCAATGCGGCGCCATTCGCTTTGCGCTCTCGGCCGCGCCAACAAGGGTCAGCATCTGTCATTGCCGGATGTGTCAGAAGGCATCCGGCGCGCCGTTCGCGTCCTTTGCCGACATCGACCGCGCCGATTTCGCCTGGACCCGCGGGACGCCGGCCGCGTTCCGCTCCTCCTCGATTGCCGAGCGCGACTTCTGTGCCAACTGCGGCACGCCGCTCAGTTTCCGCCGTATCGACGGTCCCAAGATCGAGATCATGACCGGCGCGTTCGACCGGCCGGACCACGTCATTCCGACCCAGCAGTTCGGCACCGAATCCCGGCTCGGCTGGGTGGTGGGCATTGCCAATCTGCCGAGCCAGACCACGCTCCAGAATTACGGTCCCGACAAGGTCGAGAGCATCGTCAGCTACCAACACCCAGACCACGATGAGGGCTAGCGACCTCCGCGTGGCGCATGTGCTATGATGGGAACAATGAGCCGCATACCTGACTTTGCGAATATCGCCTTTGAAAAGGCCACCGGCCCGGAGCCCGCCGGCGCCGCCGAACCGTGGCTCACGCCCGAAGGCATCCCGGTAAAAACCGGCTACAGCGAAGCCGATCTGGAAGGCATCGACTTCCTCGAGACGTGGCCGGGCATCGCGCCTTACCTGCGCGGCCCCTATCCTACGATGTATGTCGACCAGCCCTGGACCATCCGGCAATACGCCGGCTTCTCCACGGCCGAGGATTCAAACGCGTTCTATCGCCGCAATCTCGCCGCCGGGCAAAAGGGTCTTTCGGTGGCGTTCGACCTCGCGACACACCGCGGCTACGATTCCGATCATCCGCGCGTGTCGGGCGACGTGGGCATGGCGGGCGTCGCGATCGATTCCATCTACGACATGCGCACGCTGTTTGCAGGAATTCCGCTCGACCAGATGAGCGTCTCGATGACCATGAACGGCGCGGTGCTGCCGATCCTCGCGCTGTTCGTGGCTGCCGCCGAGGAACAGGGCGTGCCGCCGGAAAAACTCTCAGGCACCATTCAGAACGATATCCTCAAAGAGTTCATGGTGCGCAACACCTACATCTATCCGCCCGCGCCATCGCTGCGGATCATCTCCGACATCTTTGGCTATACCTCGCAAAAGATGCCGAAGTACAACTCGATCTCGATCTCCGGCTATCACATGCAGGAGGCCGGAGCGACGCAGGACCTCGAACTCGCCTACACGCTGGCCGATGGCATCGAATACCTGCGCGCCGGACTTAACGCAGGACTCGACGTCGACCGCTTCGCCCCGCGGCTGTCTTTCTTCTGGGCCATCGGGATGAACTTCTTCATGGAAGTCGCAAAGATGCGCGCGGCCCGGCTGTTGTGGGCCAAGCTGCTGACGCAGTTCAACCCGAAAGATCCGCGCTCGCTGTCGCTGCGCACACATTGCCAGACGTCGGGCTGGTCGCTGACTGCGCAGGACGTCTACAATAACGTGATGCGCACCGCCATCGAGGCGATGGCGGCGACCCAGGGACATACCCAGTCGCTGCACACCAATGCGCTTGACGAGGCTTTGGCGCTGCCGACCGATTTCTCCGCGAGGATCGCGCGCAACACGCAACTGTTCCTGCAGCAGGAAAGCGGCACGAACCGCATCATCGATCCCTGGGGCGGCTCGTATTACCTCGAGCGGCTTACCCACGACCTCGCTTCCAAAGCCTGGGGCCATATCAAGGAGGTCGAGGCGCTTGGCGGCATGGCCAAGGCGATCGAGGCCGGCGTTCCCAAGCTGCGGATCGAGGAAGCCTCCGCCAAGACTCAAGCCCGGATCGATGCCGGCAAACAGGCGGTGATCGGCGTCAATAAATATCGTCCCGTCAACGAAGCCCCTATCGACGTGCTCAAGGTCGAGAATTCCACAGTGCGACGCTTGCAGATCGACAAGCTGGCGCGCCTGAAGAAAGAACGCAACCAGAAGGACGTCGACGACGCGCTGGCCGCACTTACTCGCAGCGCCGGCGAAGGCAATGGCAACCTGCTGGCGCTAGCGATCGACGCTGCGCGCGCCAAAGCAACAGTTGGCGAAATTTCCGACGCGCTGGAAAAAGTGTTCGGGCGGCACCGCGCTGAAATCAAATCCATCACCGGCATCTACAAGCGGGAGGCGTCCGCCATGTCCAACCGGGTCGAAAAGGTCCAGGCGCTGATCGACGCATTCGAGGACGCGGAAGGACGGCGGCCGCGCATTCTCGTCGCCAAGATCGGCCAGGACGGTCACGATCGCGGGCAGAAGGTGATCGCTTCCGCGTTCGCCGATGTTGGCTTCGACGTCGATATAGGGCCGTTGTTTGCCACCGCGGAGGAAGCGGCACGTCAGGCGGTCGAGAACGACGTGCA
>VAZS01000071.1 GCA_005884855.1 Alphaproteobacteria bacterium
CACAGCGTTTGCTGATGGCTAAGCGAAGTGATGCCTGGGCGGTGAAGTAATGCCTGGGCCGCGAAGTTCGCCGCACGCTTGCGGCAATTGCTCGGAGCTATGTCATGCTGCTTGCCCTCGGCGCCGTTTCGTCCGCACTGGATGCGCTGCAATCGCTGACCTCGTCCAAAGCGTCGTCAGCGCAGGGTACCGGTTTTAAACAGAACTCAGCTAGCCCATTCGATTTGGCGAGCAGCTCGGCGCCGGGAAGCCCGACGGCGGCTTCGGCTGCTACCGGGTTTTCTCACCTGTCGCCGGAGACCATGAGCGCGCTGCTTGCGGCGCAAGTCCAGTCAGCGGCAGCAGGCACTCTGGCGCCCGGCAGCCGGTCTGAGGCGCTACAGCACCTGTTCTCGCACATCGACGCTGACGGCAGCGGGAAGATCGACCAATCGGAATTCGAAGCCGCGCTCGGCGCGGGCGGGACTAATCTGGCGAAGGCCGACGAGGTGTTCGGCAGGCTTGACACGGATCGCGACGGATCGGTCACGCTCCAGGAATTGTCTTCCGCGCTGAGGGGAAGCAAGGGCCACCATCACCATCATCAGTTCGGCGCTTCGGACGGATCGGGCGATGCTAGCGGGCCAAGCTCCGGCGGCCCAGCTTCTGATCCATTGCTTCAGGCATTGAGCGGCGCATCCTCCACCTCGGTAACCAACAGCGATGGCTCGACCACGACTTCGGTGACCTATGCTGATGGCTCAAAGGTGACGATGACTTCAGCCGCCTCCAGCAAGCCATCGAGCGGTGCGACGTCATCCTACAATTTCGTCGAGCAAATGATTGCGCGACAGGCGCAGGCGATTTCGACCGGTGCGACGAGCTCGGTGTCGCTCAACGTCTGAACTACCCGATTTACCCAAACCGATCCTTCCACGCCGGCGGCGCGCCAGGGAAGGGCAGCGCGGTCGCAGCAAATACACCGCGAGCGATGGCGCGGGCCACGACATTGGCCGCGAGCATGCCCAGTTCTGTCAGACCGACGACCGGATCAATCGTCTTTTCGCCAGTCGCGGCGGCGAACACCACGTCGCCATCCAGCGGCGCGTGCACCGGATATATCGCGCGCGCGAAGCCGGTCTGCGCGATCACGGCAAGCCGTTTGGCCTGGGGTTTGGTAAGGACAGCATCGGTGACGACCACCGCCAGCGTGGTGTTTTCCACGGCCGTTGCCGCGCCGCCGCCCTTAAGACGCATTGCGAGCATTTCCGGTGTAAACGATAAGGGCAGCCCGCGTCCGCCATATTCGTCGCCGATTTCAAACGGCGACGCCCAGAACCAGGGCCCATCGCCGACCGTAGTGCTGCCGAGGGCGTTGACCACCGCAACCGCGCCGACAAGGACTCCACTTTCGGTCATTGCGGAAGCCGATCCCAGGCCGCCTTTCAGATTGGCCGAAGTGGCGCCGAGCCCCGCGCCGACGCTACCGAGCGCGAACTTGGTATCCGCCGCGGCAGCCGCAGCGTAGCCGAGGTCTCGGTAAGGAGCGAAGCGGCCCCATTTCTTGTCGCCGCCGTTCAACAGATCGAAACAGATGGCGCCTGGAACGATCGGAATGAGCGCTTCGCGTATCTGGAAACCGCGGCCCCGTTCGGCAAGCCAGGCCTGAACTCCGCCGCCGGCCTCGAGCCCGAACGCCGAGCCTCCCGAGAGCGCGATGGCATCGATCTTTTCAACCATGCTGACCGGATCGAGCAGCGCGTCTTCGCGTGTGCCGGGACCGCCGCCACGCACGTCGATTGCGGCAACGGACGGAGTATCGAAAACCACCGCGGTGACCCCTGACGCCAGCGCCTTGTCGTCGGCGTGGCCGACCCGGACGCCCTTGATGTCGGTGAGCAGATTTTTCATCGCACGTTCCCCAGCCAATGCAGATGATCGCACGGCTGCGCCGGGGTCAACTGCGCGGGACTGTATGCAGGGCCGAGTGGGCCAAACAAAAACGCCCCGGCAAAACCGGGGCGTTCAAATCGCGGAAGGCCCTGCAGGTATTACGAACCCTTGGGATTGATCTCGCTGTAATTGCCCTTGGCGTCCCACTTGTAAACGACATAGTCGAGCTGCTTGATGTCGCCTTTGGAATCGAACTCCATCTTGCCGATCACGGTATCCCAGGCGCCGGCCTTGATCGTGTCCATTACTTTCTTCGGATCGGTGGTGCCGACCTTTGCCACAGCTTGCGACCACACTTGCAGCGCGGCGTAGGTGTAAAGAGTATAGCCCTCGGGATCGATGCCTTTGGCCTTGAAGCGCTCGACAATGCCTTTGGCGGTGGCCTTATTGCGCGGATCTGGACCGAAGGTGAACAAGGTTCCTTCCCCGGCCGGGCCGGTGATCGAGGCGAACTCCTTGTCGGCCAGCGCATCGCCGGCCATCAAGACGGTCTGCAGACCCTGATCGCGCATCTGGCGGAGGAGCAGACCGGATTCCTGATGATAGCCACCGACGAAGACCAGATCGATATTGTCGCGTTTGAGGCGTGAGACGATGGCGTTAAAATCTTTGTCGCCCTTGTTGTAGGACTCGAACAGCTTTTCGGTCACACCGGCCTTGTTGAGCGTCTTCTTGGTTTCATCGGCCAAACCTTTGCCGTAGGTGGTCTTGTCGTTCAGGATGGCGATGTTCTTGCCCTTGTAATTTTTCGCAATGTATTCGCCGGCGACCAAACCCTGCTGGTCGTCGCGCCCGCACATTCGCGCCACGTTCCAGAGCTTGCGGTCGGTAAACAGCGGATTGGTGGATGCCGGCGTGATCTGCAGGACGTTGCCGTCGGCATAAGCTTCCGAAGCCGGGATCGAGGACGACGAACAATAGTGACCGGCCACGAACGGGATTCTCGCGCTGGCGATCTTTTCCGCCACCGAGCGTGCCTGCTTGGGATCGCAGGCGTCGTCCTCGACATTCAGCGACAGCTTCTTACCCAGCACGCCCCCGGCCGCGTTGAGATCGGCCACCGCTTGTTCGGCGCCGTTCTTCATTTGACGTCCGAACGCGGATTCGCCGCCAGTCATCGGGCCCGCGACAGCCACCTTGGTGTCCTGCGCCAACCCTGCTGTCGTCAGCGTCAAAGACGCGCCAAATGCCAGACCGATCAATTTCAATAATCTCATGCGCAATCCTCCTCGATGGCTACGGGAAGTACCCGGCAGGCCGGGCGTGAAAAAGTCCCTGCCATTGTCGGATGAATTTGCCCCGAAGTCATGGCCAATTTTCGCCAGGCGCGGCACTTGGCCGCCGTGCTAAGCCCGCCTGCCGCCTTCCAGATAGGCGGAGCGGATCTCAGGGCGTTGCAACAACTCGGTACCGGTTCCCTGGAGCGTAATCAGGCCATTGACCATAACATAGCCGCGGTGAGCCAGCCGCAGCGCGTGATTGGCGTTCTGTTCCACGATCAACACGGTCAAGCCGTCCTGCCGGTTCAGAGTGCGGATTGCGTCGAAAATCTGGCGTGCGATCAGCGGGGCCAGGCCGAGCGAGGGTTCGTCCAGCATCAACAGGCGAGGGCGGCTCATCAGGGCGCGGCCAATCGCCAGCATCTGCTGCTCGCCGCCAGAGAGGGTACCGCCGCGCTGGGTCATGCGCTCCTTGAGGCGGGGAAACAACGTAAAGACGCGATCGAGCCCGGCCGCACGCTCGGCCTCGCTGCTGTCGGTCGCATCCGCGCCCATCTGCAGGTTTTCAGCTACCGTCATCCGCGGGAAAATCCGGCGGCCTTCCGGCGATTGCGCAATCCGAAGCCGCGCGATTTCATGTGTCGGCACGTCCGTGATGTCGCGGCCATCGAACAGGATTTGTCCGGCGCGGGCGCGCGGCTTGCCGAAAATCGTCATCATCAGGGTCGACTTGCCGGCGCCGTTGGCGCCGATCAGGGCTACGATCTCGCCCGGGTTGATCTCGAGATCGACCCCTTTCAGCGCCTCGATCTTGCCATAGGCGGCGCGCAACGCCTGAATTGCCAGCAAGGGCTGTGCTGATGGCGCGGTCACGTTCCGCTCTCCATCACAGCGATTGCTTCTTCCTCATCAGCTCCGAGATAGGCCGCGATCACCTTCGGATCATCGCGGACCTCGTGCGGCGAGCCTTCAGCGATCTTCACTCCATAGTCCATCACCACGACATGATCAGAAATTTCCATCACCACCGACATGTCATGCTCGATCAGGAGGATCGAGACGCCGTGCTCGTCCCGGATCGAGAGCAGTAACTCGCTTAGCGCAGCGCTCTCTCGCGCATTCAGTCCGGCCGCCGGTTCGTCCAGGCACAAAAGCGCCGGCTCCGTGCACATCGCCCGCGCGATTTCCAAACGGCGCTGATCGCCATAAGCCAAATTGCCGGCGGCATCGTCGGCTCGCGC
Source organism: Alphaproteobacteria bacterium (assembly GCA_005884855.1). Taxonomy (GTDB): domain Bacteria; phylum Pseudomonadota; class Alphaproteobacteria; order Rhizobiales; family Xanthobacteraceae; genus Bradyrhizobium. Next base: position 4,394 of record VAZS01000071.1, read on the forward strand.
GAGCAGCCCGATCCGATCGAGCCAGAGCGATGCGTGGTCGATCGCGCGCTTTTCCGCGGCGCGCCAGGAGGGCGCGCCAATCAGACCGAGAAAAGTTAGTCCTGAGGCCAGCATCAACGCGTTATGCTGTGCGACCAGCAGGTTTTCCAACACGGTCATGCCAGGAAACAGTCGGACGTTCTGGAAGGTGCGCGCGACTTTCGCTTGCTTGGAGATAGCGAGAGATCATTCACCGCAACGATACCGCCAAAACGCATGGTCAAATGATCGATGGTGAGAATGCAATCGCCGCTCATCATCCGTGACCTTCTCTTACGAGGTCTGACGAAATGGCTTGATTGCTCTGCAGGAACACCGTCGGCGCGCGATGGCCGACCAGGCCGCGCGGCCGCCAGACCATCAGAAACACCATGACGAGGCCGAATACCAGCATCCGATATTGATCGAGGCCACGGAACAATTCGAAGCCGCCGATCATGGTGAGGGCCGCGAGCGCGACACCGAGTTGCGAACCCATGCCGCCGAGCACGACGATCGCCAGCACCAGCGCGGATTCCTGGAAGGTGAAGGATTCCGGACTGATGAAACCCTGCCGGGTTGCGAAAAAAGCGCCAGCCAGTCCGCCGAACAAGGCGCCGGTCGCAAATGCCGTTAGCTTGGTGGTCGTGGTGTTGATGCCGAGCGCGCGGCAGGCGACCTCGTCCTCGCGCAGCGCCTCCCAGGCGCGCCCAATCGGCAGGCGGCGCAACCGTATGGTCACCCAGTTGGTCAATAGCGCCAGCGCCAGGATCAGGTAGAACAGAAACACGATCCGATGCGTCGCCGAGAACTCGATGCCGAGTTTTGCCGCAAGCCCGTCGTCGCCTGGTGTAAGGGGAATACCGAACAAGCTCGGCCGCGGGATGCCGGAAATACCGTTCGGGCCGCCGGTCAGGCTCTGCCAGTTGAGGATGACGAGGCGAATGATTTCACCGAATGCCAGCGTGACGATGGCGAGATAGTCGCCGCGCAGCCGCAGCACCGGAAAGCCCAGCATCACGCCCCAGAGCGAGGCAAGCATGCCGGCGAGCGGCAAGCAGACCCAGAACGACAAACCGAAATTGGTCGCCAGCAGCGCGTAGGAATAGGCTCCCACGGCATAAAATGCGGCATAGCCGAGATCGAGCAACCCGGCGAGGCCGACCACCACATTCAATCCCCATCCCAGCATCACATAGGTCAGCACGAGAATCCCGAGATCGAGGATGTAACGCTGATCATAGAAAATCACCGGCACCAGAAAGGTGAAGACCAGCAGCAGCGGTGCGACGGCACGTCGCCCGAGCGTCAGCGCCGTTTGCACACCTGGTGGAACGAGCCTGACCGTGCCGGCCGGCCCCCACCACTGGCGC
>VAZS01000072.1 GCA_005884855.1 Alphaproteobacteria bacterium
AGCCCGCGATACCCTTGGTGGAGTGACTGATTCGGGGGATGAATGCATACGCAGCTCATTGCGGACGCGGTTCGCAACACCAGAGACCGAAAAGAATCGACCGTTTGGGACAGGCTCTTTGCGTTGTGGTTTCGCCGCTTGGTCTACACCCAGATATGGGAGGATCCGGAAGCCGACCTCTCAGCACTACAGTTGCCGCTGGGTTCGACCATCGTCACCATTTCATCAGGCGGATGCAACGCGCTTTCGTATCTTAAGGCGCGGCCCGCGCAAATCTACGCTGTCGATCTAAACAAAGCTCATCTTTCGCTGCTCAAGCTCAAGGTTGCGGGGCTTCGGGCCTTTTCCAGCTACGCCGAGTTTTGGCAGTTCTTCGGCGAGGGCGCCTCGGTCGCCAACGCCGAACTGTATCGCGACCGGTTGTGGCCGATGCTAGACGCCGATTCGCGCGCCTACTGGGATCAACGCGATCTCTTCGGTCGTCCACGACATACTTATTTCACCAACGGATTTTATCGACACGGCATGCTCGGCCGCTTCATAGGGTTAGCGCACCTGTTAGCGAAGTTCGCCCGGATCGATCTCTCCGCGTTGCTGAACGGTAAGACAGACGCCCCCGAACGCATTCGATCGTTGGATCGTCTGGAGAGAGTTTTTCATTCGCCGCTAGCGCGTTTCATCACCGCAACTCCCGCCTTGCTGTTCAGCCTGGGCATTCCGCCGCAACAGCGCGCTCTCTTGAAGGCGGACGCGCCGCTGAACCAGGTGCTATACGAACGGCTGTTGCGCTTGATCAATGCCCACCCCAACGAAATAAACTATTTTGCGTGGCAGGCGCTGAGCCGCAGTTACCCCGGACCCGGCGATCGCTGCCTGCCACCTTATTTGCAGCGCTGCCAATTTGCTCGCAAACGCCATCGATCGAACCGGCAGCAGCAGAATCCGGGTCATCTTTCGCACTGCCGGCGCGGCGTCTCCGCTGGAGCAGACGGAGCTCGCGTCTTTGCGGCACGTTTGGCGGCGCGACGATGAAAGAAGTGAAATCGGTTTCGAACTGGATCGATCGGGAATTTACGGCGGATTCCACTGCTACGAACGGCGCCGAACATAAATGTACGTTTTTTTGCACGGGGACTTCGCTATGAGTGAACAGTGTCTGGAACGGCGCTTTCGCACTTTGTTTATCTCCGACGTCCACCTCGGAGCCCGGGGTTCACAAGCCGAACGATTATTGGATTTCCTGCGCGGCCATGACGCCGATACAATCTATCTAGTTGGCGACATTGTAGATGGCTGGGCCCTGCAGTCGAGCTGGTACTGGCCGCAATCGCACAACGATCTGGTGCAGAAGATGCTGCGCAAAGCGCGCAAGGGCGCCAGGATAATCTACATTCCCGGCAATCACGACGAGTTCTTGAGGAACTATTACGGCACCCATTTCGGTGGCATCGACGTGGTGCAAAACACGATACACGTTGGCGTCGATGGGCGGCGTTATCTGGTTATCCACGGCGATATGTTCGATCTCGTGGTGCAGAATGCGCGCTGGCTCGCTCATCTTGGCGATAAAGCCTACGACTTCGCCATCAAGGCTAACCGCTTCGTCAATATGTTCAGGCGGTGGTTTGGCGTGCCCTACTGGTCGCTATCGCAATGGGCCAAGCTGAAAGTAAAGAACGCCGTAAAGTATATTGGCGCGTTCGAACAGGCGTTGGCTGCCGAGGCGCGCCGTCACGGCGCCGATGGGGTGATCTGTGGACACATCCATTATGCCACCATCAGCGATGAGCATGGCATTTGCTACATGAATTGCGGCGATTGGGTCGAGAGCTGCACTGCGCTGGTTGAGCACGACGACGGGCGCTTTGAAATCGTTCTCTGGACCGATCCGCTGCGCTACGCTGTTCAAAACGCAGCACTTGCGGCGCGTGCCGCCTGATGCGGATCTTGATCGCGACCGATGCGTGGCATCCCCAGGTCAACGGAGTGGTGCGCACGTTGTCTATGATGGCGGATGCGGCGAAGAATCTTGGGGTGGAGATCAGCTTTCTCACTCCGCAGTCGTTCCGCACTTTTGCGATGCCGAGCTATCCGGATCTGCGCCTGGCATTGCCGTATCAGGCCAAAATCGCGCGTCTAATCGCCGATGCGCGACCTAATAGCATTCATATCGCCACCGAAGGTCCGATCGGAGTTCTTGTGCGGCGCTATTGTCGCAATCAGCGGCTGCCGTTCACAACGAGCTTCCATACCCGCTTTGCCGAATACGTCTCCGCTCGTGCGCCGGTTCCTGAATCCTGGATCTGGGCAGCGCTGCGCGCCTTTCACGCGCCGAGCCAGGCCGTGATGGCCGCCACGCCTGCACTCGCGACCGAATTACGCAGCCGCGGTTTCCGCAACGTGGTGCTTTGGCCGCGAGGCGTTGACATGTCGCTGTTTCATCCCCGAACCGTCAACTTAGGCTTGCCACGTCCGGTGTTTTTGTGCGTCGGCCGCGTAGCCGTCGAAAAGAATCTCGAGGCGTTTCTTGACCTCGATTTGCCAGGCACCAAGCTCGTTGTCGGCGAGGGACCGGCGCGAGCTTCCCTGGCGCGGAAATATCCGCACGCGCTGTTTCTCGGCGCCCGCCAGGGCGAGGAGTTGGCCGAGGTCTATGCCGCCGCCGACGTTTTCGTGTTTCCGAGCAAGACCGACACCTTTGGTTTGGTACTGCTGGAGGCGCTTGCCAGCGGTCTGCCGGTCGCCGCCTTTCCGGTGGCGGGACCTCGCGACGTTATAGGCACTGCTCCAGTGGGCGTGTTGAATGACGATTTGCGCGCAGCTTGCCTAAGCGCTTTGACCATCTTGCCGCAAGCCTGCCTCGAGTTCGCCGGCAAACACACATGGGTGGCTTCGGCCTACTCTTTTGTCGAGAACATCACTAACATCCGCGGCATCGCCCAAAATGGCGACTTGGAACACGCCATCACGCGCAGGTCGGTCCTGGAATCAGTTCGCGAGAAGGCCACAATGCCTTCTTAACGAGCGACTGCCAACCTCTCGGCGGAGCTCAAGGCGAGCTTTTGGCCGCCGTTAGATCCTTTTGGCTGCTGGCGCAATGAAGGTCCAAAATCGTGCGAACTTTATTCCCATCAAGCAGATCCGGCGCACGCCGATGCCCTTGTTCGACAAGGCTATCCCGAATGTGCCCTTCCAGTTCTTGAATTTGCCCGACCCCGCCATTTTCAAAGCGAGCTGACAAACCGTTCCGCAACTGATGGGATGTCTTTGATGCCACCGGCGCTCTGACCCGCCGTGAGCAGTGTCGCATGCGGCTGGCCGGTCTGGGTCGTCGAGACGATTTGTCGTCGCAGGCGATCGCAGTTGCGGCGGGCCTCATCGCGCTTGGCGCTCCACTCATCCAGGAACGGCGTATGCAGAGACCGAAGCACGGTGCCAAACCCGGCTGTGCCCGGCAGCGGGCTGATGTCGTTAAGAACATCGACCTTGATCGCTTCGTCCGATCTGGCTTGCGCGATGGCTTGCTTCCACTCCTCGGGGGCCGGCGCTTCCTGGGTCGCGATGAAGCGTGTGCCGAGATTGACCCGGCCGCACCGAGCATCAATGCCGCGGCGATGCCGCGCCCGTCAAAGATGCCGCCGGCAGCGACCACTGGAATCGGGGATACTGCATCGACAACCTGAGGCACCAGCGTGATGGTGCTGATCTCGCCACAATAGCCTCCCGCCTCGCCGCAGGGCCGATGCGAAGCCCCGATGCGCAATTGCACATCGGGGAATGACGATGGTGGGAGCTGAAAGCGTGGCCTTCGGGTCAAAAAGCCGGTCCCGCCCCGTTCCTGCCGTAAGTGATGCGTGGGGTTTGCAAGCTACCGTCCGGCTGCTTCTTCGCAGCGGAGACGAAAATCTTCGTGCCCGGCTTCAGGTCGTCCTTGCTACCCATCACATAGGTGACAACGACCGTCTCGGGGCCCACAACCAGTTTCTTCTCGCCATCCTTGTATTTGACGGACAGCGTCGGCCCATCGACCCCGGCAACCGTCTGTTCGACGTTGCCGTTGGTCATTTTGCTTTGTGGCTTCAGATCCCAGTCATAATGGCCCTCGCCGGTGCCGCGCATCGATTCCGGGAAGATATGCACCTCGATTGCTTTTTGGGTGCCATCGGCCTGCATCATTCCGGCCGAACCAACGAACATCCCGGGTTTGACGTCGGCCATGGTGGCGGGGACGATGGCAACATAGAGCGGATTATCGGTGACGGTGAGCTTAAGCTCGGCGCCATCGCGGCTCTTGACCACGTAAACCGGCCCTTCGATGCGTTCGATGGTGCCGCGGATGCGGACGGTTTCCTGCGCCGACACAGGCAGCGCGAGACAAGTCGTGAAGCTCACTACGGCGAGCGCACGCATTAAGATGCCGGACATTGTATTTCCCCTCTGGCTTTTGTTTTTAAAAGCTACTTCTACAAGCTACGCACCGCGTGCGCCCTTCTGCAACCCCACCGCTTAGGGAATATTCCTCCAGCCAGCACCAATGCGCCGCAGGAAAACGCTCTTCGTTTGCCTAAGCCTAGCACTTTGCGACCGGGTGGCGGGCGAGAAACGGCAGCTAATTGAGCCCGAACATGTGCACAGCGGATCTCTCCACCAGTGTCTGGTTCCGCTCGAAACCATGTTATCCTGGCTGTTGCAATGCAGGCGCAGTGAGGTCGAAGGCTATTGATGAGACGGCGCGCTTTCATGGGCTTTCTCATCTGCGGCATGACACTGTGGCCGCCGGGTCTTCATGCGCAACAGCCAAAGAAAATCTCCCGAATTGGCGTACTCCTTCCGGGTACCCCGGCATCGTTCTCACTGCGCACCAAGGCTTTCCTCGATGGCCTGAGAGAGCTTGGCTATGTCGAAGGAGTGACGATTGCGTTCGAATGGAAATGGGGCCAAGACCGGGTAGAGACGCTGTCCGCGCTTGCCGCTGATCTTGTGCGAAGCAATGTAGATGTCATCGTTACGGGCGGCACGTCCGCTGCTAAAGCGCTGAAGGCAGCAACCGCAGCCATTCCGATCGTCGTGGCTATTGTCAGCGATCCAGTCGAAGCCGGTCTGGTGGATAGCCTTGCACGCCCAGGCGGGAATCTTACCGGCTTCAGCATTGTTGCTCCGGAATTGGGTGAAAAGCGACTCGAGCTGCTGAAGGACCTCGTGCCTCATTTATCATCCGTGGCAGTGCTTCTGAACAGCAAGAATCCGCAATCTCAAATAGAACTGAAGCAGATGCGAAGTGCCGCCCAGGAAATGCGACTGCAGCTTTACCCCGTCGAAATTTCAACCGAAGACGGATTGCAAGATGCATTTGCCGCAATGAACAAGGCCGCTGTACAAGCTCTCGTCGTCCTCACGGATCCGATCCTGTTTAGTCAACGAAAGCGAACGGTCGATCTTGCCAACAGCAATCGTTTGCCTGCCGTTTACTTCTTTAAAGGATATGCGAGGACGGCGGCTTGATGAGTTATGGTCCAAGCGACACCGACCTGTTCCGCCGCACCGCCAGCTATGTAGATAGAATATTGAAAGGCACAAAACCGGGAGACTTGCCGATCGAACAG
>VAZS01000073.1 GCA_005884855.1 Alphaproteobacteria bacterium
TGGTTCGCTTTCGGTGAAGAAGCCGCCGCCCTGAATCGGAGGCAGCTGCGCGGGATCGCCCAAAACCAGTAGCGGACATTCGAATGACATGAGGTCGCGGCCAAGCTCAGCATCCACCATCGAGCACTCGTCGATCACGATCAGCTTTGCTTTCGATGCCGGCGCGTCGTCCCATAGTTCGAAGCTCGGCTGTTCGACGCCCGACTCGCGCGCGCGGTAGATCAGCGAGTGGATCGTGGAGGCGTTGTCGCAGCCTTTGTTTCGCATCACCAGCGCGGCCTTGCCGGTGAAAGCTGCGAATTTCACCTCGCCCTCCACAGCATCGGCGATATGGCGCGCCAGTGTGGTCTTGCCGGTACCGGCATAACCAAACAGCCTGAAAATCGGCGGCGTGCCGTGCTTGCCGGGCTTTGCCTTCAGCCAGGCGGCAACGGCCTTGAGCGCGGAATCCTGGTGAGGGGTAAATGTGGTCATAAGGTCTCGGTGGGAGATCGTGCGTCGAGCGACGACTCAGGGGACGCAAAACTAACCATTCGTGCGCCCGGCGCAAGGCTGCTTCCGCGCCGCGGAATTGGCCAACGCTGGACTCGGCTCCGGGCGCGAATACACTCTTGAACCAATAAGCCGGCCGCGGGAGTGACTTCATGAAATTCGGCATCTTCTACGAGTTGCAGCTGCCGCGCCCATGGCAGGCCGGCGGCGAGCTGAAGCTCTATCAGGACGCGCTGACGCAGCTGGAAACCGCAGACCGGCTTGGCTACGACTATGCCTGGGTGGTTGAGCATCATTTCCTGGAGGAATATTCGCATTCCCCCTCGCCAGAATCATTTCTGGCGGCCGCGAGCCAGCGCACCAGGAACATCCGGCTCGGCCACGGCATTTTCCAGCTCACGACCAATCATCCGGCGCGCGTCGCCGAGCGGGTCGCGGTTCTCGATCTCTTGAGCAACGGCCGGGTCGAATTCGGCATGGGCGAGAGCGCCTCTATCACCGAACTGACGCCGTTCGGCCGCGACATGGAAACCAAGAAGGAAGTATTCGAGGAGGCAGTCCGCGCCATCTTCCCGATGTTCAAGGAAGGTGGCAGCGAACATCACGGCAAGTATTTCGACATTCCGCTGCGCAATGTGGTGCCCAAGCCCGTGCAGAAACCGCATCCGCCGTTGTGGATGGCGTGTTCGCAACTTCCAACCATCGAGCGCGCGGGTCAAAACGGTTTTGGAGCGCTCGGCTTCCAATTCGTCAGTGCGGATGCAGCGCACGCCTGGGTACACGCCTATTACAATGCCATCACCAAGCGGCTGAAGAAGCTCGCGGAATACGAGATCAACCCCAACATGGCGCTGGTGTCGTTCTTCATGTGCGCGAAAACCGACGAGGAGGCGAGGGCGCGCGCCGACGGAGCGACGTTCTTCCAGTTCGCGCTTCGTTTTTACGGCGCTTCGCAGAACCGTCAGCGTCCCGCACCGGGCACCGTGAACATGTGGGACGAATACAACAAGTGGAAGCGCGAAAATCCGGAAGCGCAGGAGGCCGCGCTGCGCGGCGGTCTGATCGGATCGCCGGAGACCATCCGGAAAAAACTGCGGCGGTTCCGCACGTCGCACATCGATCAGGTGATCCTGCTCAATCAGGCCGGCAAGAACACCCACGAGCATATCTGCGAGTCGCTGGAATTGTTCGCCAAGGAAGTGATGCCGGAATTCCGCAGCGATCCCGAGCACGAGGCATGGAAGGCCGGCGTGATGAGCGGAGCTATTCAGCTCGAGGAAATCGATACCGAGGCATTCACGGATCGCTACGGCAAGCTGGCGGTGAACGTTGCACCCGCCAAGCCGGCGGTCACGGCGGCAGGCTGAAAAACGCGCTCAGCCCTGCAATGCCGCAAGCAGCTCGTCGGGCCGTTCAGCCATCATCATGTGACCTGCGCCCGGTAGCACAACGATTCGCGAATTTGGCAGCGCGGCTGCGAGCGCCTTGCCCCCTCGCGAAGGGGTCATCATGTCGCGCTCTCCCAGCACAAGCGTGGTCGGGACGGTAATCTTCGAAGCCGCAGCCAACGCATCCTGGTAGGCGTTGCAGGCGGACAAGTCGCTGAAAAGCACCCCGGGCGGGCATCTTTCAAGTACCCGTTGCGCGCCGCCGTGCATCCACAAACCCGGCGCGAGGCTCCCGCCCAACTCCGCGTCAAATCCAAGACCCCATATCGAGACCATGTCGACAGCCGCATGATCGTTGGCCTCGGCGGCTTTGAGCAGATCGGGTCCCACATTCATGGTGGCCGTCGTTCCAATCAGGCCCAGCGCCGAGACTTTTGCAGGGTGGCGTGCGGCGGTCTCCAGCGCGACCAGCGAGCCCATGGAATGACCGACCAATGTTGCCCTCGCAACTCCGGCCGCCTCCAGCAGCGCTGCGGTCCAATCGGCCATCTCGGCAATGCTGCGAAGCGGCGCACCACAGGAGCGGCCGTGGCCGGGCATGTCCGGGGCCAGCACGCCGTAACCATGGTGCGCAAACCAGCGGCTATGTAAGGCCCAAGCGGTGTGATCGAAGCCGGCGCCGTGCAGAAGCACGACAGTCGGTTGAGAGCGATCGAATTCCCGGCCGCCGGTGGCGGCGAATGCCTGATTGCCGTTCACGGACAACTGCATGGCTCAAGCCTTCTGCGAAATACGGAGCGCCTGGCTCAGGTCATCGATGATATCTGAGGCGGATTCGATACCGACCGACAGCCGCACAAGTTCCTCGCCGATGCCGGCGGCGTTGAGTTGATCGGCATCCATCTGCTGATGGGTGGTGCTGGCGGGATGAATGACCAGCGTCTTGGCGTCGCCGACATTGGCCAGATGGCTGATCATCCGCAAGGACTCGATGAACTTCTTTCCGGCAGGGCGGCCGCCCTTTATTCCGAAGCTGACGATGGAGCCTGCGCCGCGCGGCAACAGTTGCTTCGCCAGTTCATGGTCAGGATGACTGGGCAGAGACGGATGCAGCACCCACTCGACCGCCTTGTTCGTCGAGAGGGATTCGAGCACCGAGTGGGTGTTGGCGATGTGGCGCTCCATCCGTATACCCAGCGTCTCGACCCCTTGCAGCAATTGAAAAGCATTCATCGGTGAGAGACATGCGCCGAAGTCGCGCAAACCCTCGGTGCGCGCTCGCATGATAAAGGCCGCTTGGCCGAATTGCTCGTCGAAAACGATGCCGTGATATCCGGCATAGGGCTCGGTCAGAACCGGAAACTTGCCAGAGGCGCGCCAATCGAACCGGCCGCCGTCAACGATCACCCCGCCGATCGCGATGCCATGGCCGCCGATCCATTTGGTCGTTGAGTTCATCACGATATCAGCGCCAAGCTCAATTGGGCGGCTGAGATAGGGCGTTGCGAACGTATTGTCGATCAGCAGCGGGATTTTCGCCTGATGTGCGATGTCAGCGAGGTTGGGGATATCAAGCACTTCGAGCCCGGGATTACCGATGGTCTCACCGATCACCAGGCGGGTGTTGGGACGGATCGCTGAAGCGAATTGCTTCAGCTCGCGAGGCTTCACAAAGGTGGTGGTGATACCGAAGCGCGGCAGCGTGTGGGTGAGTAGATTGATGCTTCCGCCGTAAAGCGAGGAAGAGGCGACGATGTGGTCGCCAGCATTAAGCAGCGTGGCGATCGCGAGGTGAAACGCGGCCATCCCGCTGGCCGTGCAGATCGCGCCGACGCCAGCTTCCAGCCCGGCGAGCCGCTCTTCGAGCACCGCGGTGGTTGGGTTTGAAATTCGGGTGTAGATATGCCCCGCGCGTTCGAGATTGAACAGCGCCGCGGCATGCTCGGAATCCTTAAAAAGGTAAGAAGTGGTCTGATATATCGGGACCGCACGGGCGCCCGTGACTGGATCGGGATGCTGTCCGGCATGGAGGCTCAGGGTCTCAAACGCGGGCGGCTTGGGTGCGGGCATGTCGAACTCGCAAAAAAAGATGTTGCGCAGATGGACTTCAGCAGGATGTGCCATAAAAGCAGTTCGATTGTTAGCCCCGGCATCTCGATCCATCAAAGCGAGAGGCGATTACGCCGCGGGCCCTCACGCTTTGGTTGCGGTTTAGGCTGATGAAGCGTTTTGCGGTCTGGAGTTTTTATGCGATCGGCGCGATCGCGATTCTATATCTCGCGTTGTACGCCTATGTCGCCTTCACCGGCGGAGGTCTGCAGCCGGGTGATCCGATCCACATCTTCCGCAGACCCGACGCGCCGAACTACTCCGCTGCCACCGATGACCACTTCGGCTGACGACGCGAGAGGAAAGCGGGCTCTCTGGCCGGCCGGTAATCACCATGATGACGTTACGCCGCGGGAGCGCGGTTATACTCGCCGGCTCCGGCGGGCGTGATCGGCAATCCGCCGTCGGCGTATTCGTT
>VAZS01000074.1 GCA_005884855.1 Alphaproteobacteria bacterium
TTCTTCGGCGGTTCTCCATAATTTCGCAGGTGACCCGAACCAGCAAGCCATTGTCGATGAAGCAGTTTCGCAACACGTCATCCGAGCCGGACTAAAAACCCTGTACTTCACCGGGCCATTTTCTGCTGCACGCTGTCTGCGGCGATCTCTGCATGTCCTGGGACGAGCTGAAACTGTTTGCGGCCGACCCGCTGGTGACGATCGGGGCGAATGCCGTTACCCATTGCAATCTCGCCAGACGGACCGAAGAGATCGCGGGCGCGGAGATCTCGCTCAGCCGCGCGCGGACTGAAAACAGGCTGCAGAGTCCGGTCGCGCATCTCGCTTATCCCCACGGCAACAAGCTCGCGGCCGGCCGCCGCGAGTTCGCGCTTGCGCGTGGCGCCGGATTCAAGACAGCGGTTACGACAAGGCCGGCAATGATCTTCTCCCAAACCGCCGATCATCTGACCGCGCTGCCGCGGGTCTCACTGAACGGCGACTATCAGGACGCGCGCATCCTGCCGGTGCTCACCTCGGGGCGCGGCCACCGCGATGTAGAATGGTTTACGCCGCGTCGACGCGGCGTAGAGATCACCACAAATACATCGGTGCTTGTGGCCTCGCTGCTCTCGCAAGCGACGATGGTGTGGCCATCCTTGACTCGTTCCTGCTTCGGCCTCACACAAACAACCAAACAATTGGAGGAACGCATGTTCCAGGATCTGTTTTCGCTGAAAGGCCGCGTCGCATTGGTGACCGGCGGATCGCGCGGCATCGGAAAGATGATCGCGGCCGGCTTTCTTAGCCAAGGCGCAGGCAAAGTCTATCTCACAGCCCGCAAGGCCGGACCGTGCGAGGCGACCGCGAAAGAACTGTCGGCCGAATATGGCGGCGAGTGCATCGCCTTGCCGATCGATATTTCCACCATGAGCGGCATCGACATGCTGGCGGCGGAAATAAAAAAGCGCGAGCCGAAGCTCGACATCCTGGTCAACAACGCAGGCGCGGCGTGGGGAGCGGATTTCGACGAATTTCCAGAAAGCGGCTGGGACAAGGTGGTGAACCTCAACCTCAAGACGCCGTTTTTTCTCACCAAGGCGTTGGCCGACTCGCTGCGCGCGGCGGCCACCGCCGACAAGCCGGCCAAGGTCATCAACGTCGCCTCCATTGACGGCATCTTCGTCAATCCGATGGAGACCTATTCGTATGCAGCCAGTAAATCGGGGCTTATTCACCTGACCCGCCGGATGGCGGTCAAACTGATCCGCGACCATATCGTGGTGACGGCGATTGCGCCGGGGCCGTTCAAGTCGGACATGAACAAAGCCGCGCGCGACAACGCCGACCAGGTGTCGAAGCGAGTGCCCTCGGGGCGGATCGGCACCGATGAGGATATGGCGGGGGCTGCGATCTATCTCGCATCTCGTGCCGGAGATTATGTGGTGGGCGCCACCCTCGCGGTCGATGGCGGAATCGTCTACGCCAATCCCGGTATCAAGGGTGACGGGTGGGATTAGGCGCTGACTGGGTATCCACGGTTCGCGATATCCGAGCTGCGCTGGACGTTATTCGATCACCTCGTCGGCACGAGCGACCAATTCCGCAGGTGTTTCGAGGCCTAGCCTTTTTGCAGTCCTGAGATTGAGCACCAGTTCGAACTTGGTCGGTTGCTCGACAGGAAGATCGGCAGGCTTTGCACCTTTGAGAATCTTATCGACATAGGTAGCGGTGCGCCGATGCAAATCAACGAAGCTCGGTCCATAGGACATCAGGCCGCCGATATCGACATAGTTCCTGAAGGAATGCGCCGTCGGCAGGCGGCCGTTTGCCGCTAGGTCCACGATGCGTTGTCGCTGAATGTCGAACACTGGGTTTGACAGCACGACCAGTGCACCCGCGCCTTTCGCGGAGATGTCCGAGAACGCCCTGTCGAAGTCAGCCGGACCTTGCGCTGTCATGATTTGAAGCTGCACACCCAGCGCTCGCGCTGAGATATGTGCTTCCTTCAACGTGACCTCTTTGACGGGGTCGGACATAGAATCCGGTTTGAACAGAAGGGCGATCACACTGACCTCTGGCACGGCCTGCTTGAGAAGTTCCAGTAACTTGCCGACCAGGTCCGGGCTTACGGCAGACAACCCGGTGAGATTGCCGCCCGGCCGTGCCAAGCTGGCAACGAGTCCTTCCGCTACAGGGTCCGCAACAGCACTGAACACAATGGGGACGGTCGTCGTGGCGCGCTTGGCGCCGTGGGCACCGAGTGTACCACCGGTGGCCACTATCACATCGACCTTGAGCGCAACCAGTTCGGTCGCAAGAACGGAAAATCGCTCCGGCTTTCCTTCCGCCCAGCGATATTCAATCGAAATGTTGCCGCCCTCGATGTAGCCGAGCTCACGTAGTCCTCGCCTAAATGCGGCTACGGAAGCTGCCCCGGAGTCGATGCCAAGGACGCCGATAACCGGCATCGACTTCTGCTGCGCGCGTGCGGCGAGCGGGACACCAGCCACTCCGCCGAGAATCGTAATGAATTCGCGCCGCTGCATGTGCCGCCAACAAAGTGCTTGTGCCGACGAAACCTAGCACCTCGCGACCTCAGCAGCGAATGGGAAAAGGCCGCGCACTAGAGCCTTCCTCCGCGCGGCGCTGTGGCCCGACATCCATCATCGAGTGCATGGCGCGGTTAGGATTTCTCCGGATCCTTCAAATCTTCCTTTGCAGCACTCGAATCGTGTCGATCCCTGAATTTTGCAACCGGTAGCCGCCAGCCGCGCCTGATCGCCATCACGCGGAGCCAGAAGCAGAGGATCAATGCTACAGCCGTGACCGGAGCGACTGGTAACTGTAGCGTGTGCCCGATAACCACTACCGCGGCGGCAGCAAGTGCGGCGACCGCGTAAAGCTCTGCGCGCAATACGGTTGGAATTTCGGCCAGCAATAAATCGCGCATCATGCCGCCGCCAATCCCGGTCACCATGCCGAGCGTTATCGCCATGACCGGGTTTAGTCCGTACGCAACTGCTTTCGATGCACCCGAGACGGCGAATAGTGCGAGGCCTGCGGCGTCGAATAAAAGGACGAGGTTCGACATCCGCACGATCAGGGGTGAGAAGTAGAATGTGATTACCCCAGCAAAGAGCGAAACGCCGAGGTAGCGCCAGTCATTGAGTGCGCCGGGAGGAATGGCACCTATCAGAACGTCCCGGGTGATGCCTCCCGAGTTTCCCGCCGCGAACGACAACACGAGAACGCCGAACAAATCGAGCTGGCGCCTGACTCCCGCCAGCGCGCCGCTCAGCGCGAACACGAAGGTGCCCGTCAGATCGAGCAAGAGCGGAAGCTTCTCCATGATACCGCCTTCTGTCAGAGGAAGAGCTTCTAACTCCTGGCTTTGCTCGCGAGCGGCTTGGCGACCTGGTGGGCGCACTCGATCAGCAGCCGCAGGGCGGGGTTAGGCGTCCGGCCTTTAAGCGTGACGATTCCGATTGGCCACATTTGAACCGGCATTTCGACCGGCAAAACCTTTAGCGACAGCCGTTTGGCGCTGAAATGCAGCATCGTCGCCGGAAGGAAACTCAGGAAACGTCCGGTCGAAAGCAACGCGTTTTGCATTTGTATCGAGTACACGGTCACATTGGCTCGCGGCATTTCCAGCCCGCAAGCCTGAAAGGCGTTTGCGATCCAGCCGCCGGGGAAACTTTCGCGCGGCGGCAAACACCAGCGCTCGTCGATCAATTCGGAAAGACGGATCTTTCGGCGGCGTGCCCACGGATTGCTCAGTCCCGCAACCACAACGCCGCTTTCATGCAGCAGCACCTGCACAGCCGTATCCGGGGCTGGCGTTGGACTTGGCAGACGCGCGATCATGACATCGATATCATGGTTGCGCAGATGACGATTCTGCAGCTCCGGGGGCTCGTCCTCAATGATATGGAGCGCGAGCCTTGGATATTCTCGGGAGAGTCGATCGACAATGGCGGGAAGCAAGCCCGCCATCACCGGCTCCGTGCTTCCGACGCGCAGTTCGCCTGTTCTGGGATCTGCCAGCGTTTGCAGTTCGTCCACGCTGGTTCTCAAATCATTGCACAACGCGATGCTGCGTCTGAGCAATGCCCGACCGTAGAGCGTAGGCTCAACACCAAGACGACTGCGCTCGAGAACAGAAAGCCCTAATGTTTGCTCCAGGTCCGCTATCATTTTCGATATCACGGGCTGGGAAATCGCGAGCTGCTCAGCTGCCTTCGCCATGCTTCCGCATTCGACCACGGCAATGAAGACATTCAGCTGTCGTAGTTTGATGCGCCGGCTGATCTGGGATGCATCAAGCATGAGACCCTTTCCGAAATAGAATAGAAGGATCGAAAAATAGAACTTTTCTTATATAGATGGGGGGACGAAGCTGCAATTGGTCACTGACTTCCAGCGCCAAGCTTTGGAGCAACCCATGTCCGACACGCCGAGTTTTCGCCTGCCGCGCCGCACCGTGCTACTTGCAGGCCTGACTGGACTGTTCCTGCCCGGCTCGACGCGCGCTCAAACGTACCCGTCCAATGTAATTCGAATTGTTGTCCCCGCGGGTGCCGGCACGCCCCCCGACATCATTAGCCGGATCGTCGCTGACGAACTCGCTGCGATTGAGGGCTGGCGGCTAATCGTGGAAAATCGTCCAGGTGCGTTGCAAAGCATCGCAATGAACGACGTGAGCAATCGTCCGGCGGACGGTTACTCCCTGCTCACCATGAGTCTTCCAATCACGGTCACACCGGCTCTACTTCCGAAAGCGGAGATAAGGCCGGACGTAAATTTCGACCCTGTCA
>VAZS01000075.1 GCA_005884855.1 Alphaproteobacteria bacterium
TCAACACACCGTCTGTCTTGAAGACACTCGCGGACGAATGTACGACCGGCATTTTCTTTCCGATCGGCAAACACGCGACCTACTATCCCGAGATCCTGAAGCAAGTTGCGGCTGCCGGGCATACCGTCGGCTCCCATACCTGGTCGCATGCCAATCTGAATAATAAGAAACTGAATGAGGAGCAGCGCAAGGAAGAAATCGAAAAGGGTTTCAGTGCCGTCAAATGGGCGCTTGGCGGTTCACCGGCGCCCTTCTTCCGCTTCCCGGCGCTGCAGCATCCGCCGGAAATGGTCACCTATCTCGGCAGCCGCAACGTCGCGATTTTCTCGTGCGACCTCGACTCCTTCGACTTCAAGGCGAGCAAGCCGCAAACCGTCATCGACAGCGTAATGAGAAAAGTCGACAAGCTCGGCAAAGGCATCGTCCTGATGC
>VAZS01000076.1 GCA_005884855.1 Alphaproteobacteria bacterium
CGATCAATCGATTTTGAATTGGCCATCGCTCGCAAGCGCCGAAGCGACAGAGATTTTGTTCTATGCAAACAAGGATGGCTGTTGCCGGCCGGCCCGCTCCTGCGCTTCGACCACAGCGACGGCGCTCATGTTCAGCACGCCGCGCGCGGTCACCGAAGGCGTGAGAATATGCGCCGGACGCGAGGGGCCGATCAGGATGGGCCCGACCGGAAGGGCGTCGGCCAGCGCTTTGATCATCTGATAAGCGACGTTTGCCGTATCCAGGTTTGGCATGATCAGGATGTTGGCTTCCCCTTCCAGTTTCGAATGCGGCAGGACCAACTTCCGTGCGGCTTCCGAGAGCGCGGTATCGCCTTGCATTTCACCGTCAGCTTCGAGTTCAGGATGGTTCTGCTTCAGCAGGGCGGTTGCCCGGCGCATTTTGCGCGAGGACTCGCTATCATAGCTGCCGAAATCGGAATGTGACACGAAAGCAATTTTGGGCTTCAGAGCGAAGCGCTGGACATGCAGCGCGGCCAGCGCCGCCACTTCCGCGAGCTCTTCAGCGCTCGGGTTCGGCCGCACCTGCGTGTCGGCGATGAAATAAGCTCCCTTACTGGTGATCATCAAAGCAAGGGCTGCGAACTCACTCACTCCCGGAAGAAAGCCGATGATCTCGCGCACGTGCCGCAGATGGCTCATATAGCGGCCTTCAACGCCGCAGATCATGGCGTCGGCCTCGCCGCGCATCACCCCAAGTGCTGCGATCACGGTAGCATTGGTGCGAACCATGGTGCGAGCGGCGTCGGGCGTAACGCCATGCCGTCCGGCGACGTCGATATAGGACTGTACATAGGAGCGGTAGCGCGGGTCATCCTCGGGATTGATGAGATCGAAGTCCTGGCCGGCCTTGATCGCGAGGCCGAATCGTTTGATCCGCGCTTCGACCACAGAAGGGCGTCCGACCAATATCGGCCGGGCCAGCTTCTCCTCGAGCACGACCTGGGTCGCGTGCAACACGCGCTCGTCCTCACCCTCGGCATAGATCAGTCGGACCGGCTGCGTCTTGGCTTTCGCAAACAACGGTTTCATGACCAGGCCAGAGCGGAACGCGAACCGCTCCAACTGTGCGCTGTAGTCCTCAAATTTGTTGATCGGACGGCTGGCAACGCCCGACTCCATTGCCGCCTTCGCCACCGCGGGCGCGATGCGCAGGATCAGCCTGGGATCGAACGGGCTCGGAATCAGCGAGCCGGGACCAAAG
Source organism: Alphaproteobacteria bacterium (assembly GCA_005884855.1). Taxonomy (GTDB): domain Bacteria; phylum Pseudomonadota; class Alphaproteobacteria; order Rhizobiales; family Xanthobacteraceae; genus Bradyrhizobium. The sequence goes on from VAZS01000076.1 coordinate 1,244, forward strand.
CCTTGCGCCTCTCCGCCATCGAAGGTATGGGCCCCGGCGTTTACCGGCGGATCGCGCGCCAGCTGCGCGATCGCCTCGACCGCGGCCTTTTTCATTTCTTCGTTGATCGCGGTAGCACCGACATCGAGCGCGCCGCGAAAGATGAATGGAAAGCACAGGACATTGTTGACCTGGTTTGGAAAATCGGAGCGCCCGGTGCAGATCATCGCATCCGGACGCGCTTTGCGGGCCTCATCCGGCATGATTTCCGGATCAGGATTGGCCAGCGCCATTACCAGCGGCTTGTCCGCCATCTGCTTCATCATGTCGGGCGTCAGCACATTGGGCGCTGACAGCCCGAGGAAAATATCGGCGCCGCCGATTACTTCGCCCATGACGCGCTTGTCCGTCTTTTGGGCATAGACGGACTTCCAGCGGTCCATCAGCGTGGTGCGTCCCTCATGCACCACCCCATCGATATCGCACACCCAGATATTCTTCCGCTGCGCGCCCATGGAAACCAGCAGATTGAGACAGGCGATCGCCGCAGCGCCTGCGCCGGAGGCAACGATCTTGACGTCCGCCAGCTTCTTGCCGTTCAGCAACAGCGCGTTGCTGATGGCGGCGCCGACGATGATGGCGGTGCCATGCTGGTCGTCATGAAATACCGGGATCTTCATGCGCTCTTTGAGCCGCGCCTCGATCTCGAAACATTCCGGGCCTTTGATATCCTCGAGATTGATGCCGCCGAAGGTCGGCTCCAGCGCGGCCACTGTCTCGACGACCCGTTCGATCGTGTCCGCCGCTATCTCGATGTCGAACACGTCGATGCCAGCAAATTTCTTGAACAGAACGGCCTTGCCCTCCATGACCGGCTTCGACGCCAGCGGGCCGATATTGCCAAGGCCGAGCACGGCGGTGCCGTTGGAGACGACTGCAACAAGATTGGCGCGGGTCGTTAGCGTTGCCGCTTCCGCCGGGTTTTCGGCTATTGCCGTACAGGCGGCCGCCACCCCCGGCGAATAGGCGAGCGCCAGGTCGCGCTGGTTGGCGAGCGGCTTGATAGCCTGAATCTCGAGCTTACCCGGCCTGGGCAGCCTATGGTACGCCAGCGCCGAGGCATGAAGATCTTCAGAATAGGACGCCATATTCTTTTACGGGCTCCTCACCCCGAATTCAGGCTTGCTGGATCAACTTCAGGTTTGCGGCAGATTGAGCCGGATGTGAAGTTCGCGCAACTGCTTCGGAGTTACCTCCGAAGGCGCCCCCATCAGCAGATCTTCGGCCCGCTGGTTCATTGGGAATAATGAGATTTCGCGCAAATTGGTCGTGCCGCAAAGAAGCATGACGATGCGATCGACCCCGGCGGCCATTCCGCCATGCGGCGGTGCGCCATACTGAAAAGCGCGGTACATGCCGCCGAATCGTTCCACGACTTCTTTCTCGCCGTATCCCGCGATTTCGAACGCCTTCACCATGGCCTCGGGCCGGTGGTTCCGGATACCGCCGGAAGCGATCTCGTAGCCGTTACACGTAATGTCGTATTGAAATGCCTTGATAGTCAGGGGGTCCTGGCTGTTGAGCGCTTCAAGCCCACCCTGCGGCATAGAAAACGGATTATGGGAGAAGTCGATCTTCTTCTCGTCTTCGTTGTATTCATACATCGGGAAGTCGACGACCCAGGCCAGTTCGAACTGATCCTTATCAATCAGGTTCAACTCCTCACCGAGCTTGGTGCGCGCGAGGCCCGAAAACTTCCAGAACTTGTCGGGATCGCCCGCGACAAAGAACGCCGCATCACCCTCTTTCAATCCGAGCTGAGCGCGGATCGCCGTCGTCCGCTCCGGGCCGATATTGTTAGCCAGCGGACCTGCGCCCTCGCCGCCCTCGCGCCAGATGATATAGCCGAGCCCGGGTTGCCCCTCGCCTTGTGCCCACGAGTTCATGCGGTCGCAGAATGCGCGGGAGCCGCCGCCCGTGCCGGGGATCGCCCACACCTGATTTTTTCGATCTTCGAGCATTCGCGCAAACACCTTGAAACCGGAGCCGCGGAAATGCTCGGAGACGTCCTGCATGATGATCGGATTACGTAGATCTGGCTTGTCGCTGCCATATTTGCGCAGCGCCTCCGCAAACGGAATGCGCGGCCATGCCTTGGTGACCGGCTTGCCCTTGGCAAACTCCTCGAACACACCGGTGACAACAGGCTCCATCGCCGCGAATACGTCATCCTGCGTGACGAAGCTCATCTCAACGTCGAGCTGGTAGAACTCGCCGGGCAGCCGATCGGCCCGTGGGTCCTCGTCGCGAAAACAGGGGGCGATCTGGAAATAGCGGTCGAAGCCCGACATCATCAAGAGCTGCTTGTATTGCTGTGGCGCCTGCGGCAACGCGTAGAACCGGCCCGGATGGATTCTGGAGGGCACCAGGAAATCGCGGGCGCCTTCCGGCGAAGATGCCGTCAGGATCGGGGTCTGGAACTCGAAGAAACCCTGTTCCTTCATCCGCTTGCGCATCGAATCGATGATGGCGCCGCGGGTCATGATGTTCTGGTGGAGCTTCTCGCGACGCAGATCCAAAAAGCGGTACTTGAGCCTGATATCTTCAGGGTATTCCTGCTCACCGAACACCGGCAGCGGCAGTTCGCCCGACGGCCCAAGCACCTCGATCTCGCTGACGTAAACCTCGACAGCCCCGGTCGGCAAATCCGGGTTCTCGGTGCCCGCAGGACGAGCCCGCACTTTGCCGTCGATCCGAACCACCCATTCTGAGCGCAGCTGTCTGGCCGATATCGCTCTCGCGGAGCGCGCCGCAGGTGTGGGACCGGTAACGATGCATGATGTTCCAGAAGGATGTCTGAGGATCGAATCGGGGCCCGGGGGCTGCCCCGCAAAGAGGGTGAGGGTTTACCCGAGGCTGTGAGGCGCGGCAACCGAATGCCCCTCTTCAAGGGCTTGGGAAAAAGACAAACGCCCGGAAAATTGACGCAAAAACAAGGCTTCACTTTCGGATGCGCGGATCCGTCTACCCGATTGCCTAATCGCAGCTCATCCCTATCTTGGGTCCATGACGGTCCATTTCCCCTTCGAAAATACCTATGCGGCGCTGCCGGCGAATTTTTTTGCGCGCGTCGCACCAACGCCGGTCACCTCGCCCCGCCTGATCAAGCTCAACTGGCCGCTGGCGGTACACCTCGGCCTGGATCCCGATCGGCTCGCGAGCCCGGAGGGAACCGAAATCCTCGCCGGAAAACGGCTTCCCGACGGCGCCGACCCGATCGCGATGGCCTATGCCGGCCACCAGTTTGGCCATTTCGTGCCGCAGCTCGGCGATGGCCGCGCCATCCTGCTCGGAGAAGTGATCGACGCCGACGGCATCCGCCGGGACATTCAATTAAAAGGGTCGGGCCCGACACCATTTTCCCGCCGCGGCGACGGCCGCGCGGCGCTTGGTCCGGTGTTGCGCGAATACGTCATCAGCGAAGCGATGGCGGCGCTCGGAATTCCAACCACGCGATCGCTCGCCGCAGTAATGACTGGCGAAAGCGTCCTGCGAGAGACGGCGCTACCGGGAGCGATCCTCACCCGTGTCGCCTCCAGCCACATTCGGGTCGGAACATTCCAGTATTTCGCGGCGCGCGGCGATACTGAGGGCGTGCGGCAACTGGCCGATCACGTCATCGCCAGGCACTACCCCGAAGTGGCCACGACAGAGCGCCCGTATCACGCGCTGCTGCAGGATGTGATTGCGCGTCAGGCCGAACTGCTCGCGCGCTGGCTTTTGATCGGTTTCATCCACGGCGTCATGAACACCGACAACACCTCGATCTCGGGCGAGACTATCGACTACGGCCCCTGCGCTTTCATGGACCACTACGATCCGGCGACGGTGTTCAGCTCGATCGACGAGCTCGGCCGCTATGCGTATGCCAACCAGCCGCGGATCGCGCTGTGGAACCTCACCAGGCTCGCGGAATGCCTGCTGCCGTTGTTTTCCGAGGATCAGGAAAAGGCCATTTCGGAAGCGCAATCGGCGCTCGCCGAATTTGCCGAAGTCTTCAATGCCGCCTATCAGGCGGGCTTGCGAAGAAAGCTCGGCCTGTTCACCGCACGCGAGAGCGACCAGGCGCTCGCGCAGGACCTGCTGGATGCGATGGCCAAGAACCAGGCCGACTTCACGCTGACATTCAGGAAGTTGAGCGATGCCGCGCTCGGCCCCGACCATGACAGCGAGGTCCGGCAGCTATTCGGCGATCCCGCCGCCTATGACGAATGGGCAGCGCGCTGGCGGCAGCGGACCGCAGACGAGCCGCAGGATGCCGCAACGAGGCGGACCGCTATGCGAGCCGTCAATCCGGTTTTCATTCCGAGGAACCATCGGGTGGAGGCGGTGATCGAAGCTGCCGTGAACCGGGACGATTTCGCACTGTTCGAAGAACTGCTGACTGTGCTTTCGAAACCGTATGAAGACCAGCCGGCGTTATCAGCCTATGCGGAGCCGCCGCAACCGCATCAGCGCGTGCTACAAACGTTTTGCGGGACGTAAATCGTTAACTCGCCGTTCAACATCCGATGAAACGACAGCCGCCCGCCACCAAGCATTTAAGAGAGGGGCAATGCGTCACGGGCAAACCTAGCGGTTTGCCGGAGGGATTGTGGTGGACGCGTTTGTATTTGAATTCATGGGATTGGCGATGGTTGCGCTTTGCGTCATCGTAGTGGCTGTTCCCGCACGGCGGCGACCCTCCCGCCAATTCAGAGA
>VAZS01000077.1 GCA_005884855.1 Alphaproteobacteria bacterium
AAGCGAGACGGCTTGCAATCTGCGGCGAAAAATACCGCGACAATGACGCATGCGCGCGCTCGGCGTCGGCCTGGCGTCGGCGCGCATCGCGCAACATCTCGACATGCCGGATGGTCTTGTCGATGGTCATTTCGAGGTCGCCGAAATCGATCGGCTTGGTCAGAAAATCGAACGCTCCGCGATTCATCGCGGTGCGGATGTTGCTCATGTCGCCATACGCAGAGACGATGATGGTCGACTTCTTGTCCTCGGCCTCTTGCAGCTTCTGCAACAGCGACAGCCCGTCCATCCGAGGCATGTTGATGTCGGAAACCACCATGTCGACATCCGGATGTTCCTCGATCGACTGCAGCGCCTCGATGCCGTCATGGGCGAACACGAATTGCACCAGGCCATCACGAATTTGCCGCCGGAATTTCTGCAGCACCAGAGCCTCGAGATCGGGCTCGTCATCGACGACCAGGATGGTTGCGGTCATGCGGCTTGCTCGAGCCTCGTATCGATCTCATGGCGCAGCAGCGAGAAATCGATCGGCTTAGTCAAAAGACCAACCGCGCCGCGCTCGATGGCCTCGCGCCGGGTGTCGGCATCGCCATAGGCGGTGATCATGATCACCGGGACCTCGGGCCGCTCCGCGCGCACCCTTGGCAGCATCTCAAGCCCGCTCATGCCGGGCATGTTGATATCGGACAGAATCAATATCAGCGAGGGATCGGCGACGTCGGCGGCGCGGACCAGCGCCGCCGGCGCCGAGGGCGCAAACTCCATCAGGAAACGCCCGGCGCGCAAATCGCGCCGGAATTGCTGACGGAACAGGTCTTCGACGTCCGGCTCGTCATCAACAACGAGTATGTAAACGCTCAATTGGTGCCTCCAGTCTGTGACTGTGCCGCCCCCGTTCGAGGCAGTGTAATAATGAATTCTGTAAATGCGCCCGGCTTGGTATCGACGTCGATCTTGCCGCCATGTTGTTTCACCACGATGTCGTGGCTCATGGAAAGTCCAAGTCCGGTGCCCTCGCCGGCGGGCTTGGTGGTGAAAAACGGATTGAACATCTTCTCCTTTACTTCACGCGGAATTCCGGTGCCGTTGTCGCGTATCCGGATTTCGACCTTGGCGCCGAGGCTTTTGGTGGTCGCGCTCAGCGTCGGCTCGAAGCCGTCTTCTCCCGATTCCTTCCGCTTGGTGGCGGCATAAAAACCGTTGGAAATCAGATTGAGAAACACCCGGGTGATTTCCTGGGGATACAAGTCGATCATTCCGGCATGGGGATCGAGATTGCGTTTCAGCGTAATGTTGAAACCTGATTTCTCCGCCCGCGCCCCGTGGTAGGCGAGATTGAGGCTCTCTTCAACGATCGCGTTGATATCGGCCGGGCGGTGTTCGCCCGAGCCCTCGCGCGAATGCAGCAGCATGTTCTTGACGATCGAATCGGCGCGCTTGCCGTGCTGCACGACCTTTTCGAGATTGCCCTTCAGCATATGGGTGAGTTCGTCGATCTCTTCTCGGGTCTTGTCGGCCATCTCCGCCGGCTTGAGCACATCCTGCAGCTCGTCAACCAGCTCCGCCGACAGCGCGGAGAAATTGTTGACGAAGTTGAGCGGGTTCTTGATTTCGTGGGCGATGCCTGCGGTGAGTTGCCCCAGCGATGCAAGCTTTTCAGTTTGCACGAGGCGATCCTGCGCGGTGCGCAGTTCCTCGAGGGAGTTAGTAAGATCTTGGGTGCGCTCGCGCAATTGGCGGAGCAGCCGGGTGTTTTCGATGGCAATCACCGCTTGCTTGGTGAAATTTTCCACCAGCGCAACCTGCTTGTCCGTGAATAGCCGAACTTCTTTTCTGTAAATCGTGATCGTGCCGATCAGCTCGTCTTCTTTCAACATCGGGACGATAAGGATGGTACGGGCGCCGGCGACGTCTGCAATTCCGACGACGGTCGGATCTCCCCCACGGTACGCGCCGCCTTGTCGTACGTCCTGAATATGCGCGAATTGATGAGTTCTGACGACGGCGGCAAGACCGCTCTCCGGGTGCGGGTGAATAGGCGCCCGCTTTCGGTAAGCCACAAATGCCGGCGGCACGTTATAATCCGCGCCGATGCTGAAGTTTTCGCCGTCCGAGAGATTCATCACGCCAAAATCCGCCCCGCAAACACGTGTGGCGTTTTCCAGCATTTTCTGGAACACCGGCTCCAGCTCGCCTGACGAGGAGCTGATAGCCTGCAATACTTCGGAGGTAGCGGTTTGCTGTTCAAGCGACTCGCTTAGCTCCGAGGTGCGCTGCTCGACCTTGTTTTCCAGGTCAGCATAGGATTCCTGCAGCCGCACGCCCATGTCGTTGAACTGGTTGGCGAGGCCCTCGAGTTCGTCGCCGGTTTTGATCGAAATGCGTTGCGCGAAATCACCGCCGCCAAAGCGCTCCGCACCGGCCCGCAAAGCCTGGATCGGACCGACCATGCGCCGGGCCAGGAATATCCCCGCGAGCACAGCGAAGATCGACGCTCCCGCCAGCACGATCGCGAGGCGCTGCAACGCCAGATACAGCGAGGCGTAGGCCTCCTCCACCGGCAATTCGACAAGCATGGTCCAACCGAGCGGCGCGATCGGCGCGGACGCGGTCAGCACCTCCTGGCCTTGGATGTTCTTGGTGCCCTGCAGCGACTCAGGCCCGGCGCTGGCGTTTCCGGCCTGCGCCGCCTGCACCTGCAGCAACTTCGACATGTCGGTGTTGCGCAGCACCAGGCTGATGTCGGGGTGGGCAATCAGCCGTCCCGTTGCGCCGACGACATAGGCATGCCCACGCTCGCCGACCTTGATCTGCGAAACCACGTCCCAGATCAGCTTCAGATTGACTTCGGCGATGCTGACCCCGGCATCCTTGCGGGTGCCGGCCAGCGACAGCGTCATATAGGGCTCGGACTCGCGGCGGAAGTAGACCGGGCCATAGTAGACCTTCCGGGCAACGGCTTCGGTGAATTTCGGATCCTTGGAAAGGTCGAGCCCGCTGTCGACCACATCCATCGCGAGCCGCGAGACCCTGAGGCGCTCCTTGCCCGTCGAATCCACCTGCGCCAGTTCGGTAATCGCGGGCACCTGGCGCAACAACCGCAGCGCGTCGAACCGGCGCTGCTCGATCGAGCCGGCGGACCATGGCAACTGCGTGGTCCACCCCAACTGGCTTTCAATTTCCTTGATGAACTGACTGATTTTAGCGGCCGCCGCTTCGGCCTGCTCGTGCTGGATCCGGATCAGGGAAGTCTTGTGCTCGCGGTAATAGAAGAACACCTCAAAGATACCATTCGATAGCAACGCGACGGCGACCACCGCGACGAACAGCGCGACATATTTCGTAAACAGGCGGCTGCGGCTCTTGGTGCCGGATGGCGCCGCCGGAGACGCGCCAAGCACCGGCGAGGCCGCCAGCGTCCTGCCATCGGGCGTGTCCGGGTGCAGCGAAATGGTCATCTAGCCCAACCTAGCAAGATGGCACGCGCTTGTCTCTTGTCGCACTGCGGCAGGATCATTCGATCACCTCGTCGGCCCGCGCAAGCAGGGTCGAGGGGACGTTCAAGCCTCCGCCGGCGTCGACGAACTCCCTTGACGGATAAATTGCCGCCAGCCGGTGCTCCGCGGCGAGTTCCGTGATCAGCAGACGGTATTCCTGGATCAGCGCATCAATGCCGACCAATATCGTCTCCACCCGGCCCCCGCCTGCCGTCTCGAACGCGCGTGCAATATCCTCCTTGGTTCTCACATCGAGCAAAGTGACTTCAATCCCGAGCGTCTGCGCTGCTTTCTTGGTCTCTTCCCATTGCTGACGAACAACAGGGTTTCCCATGTTGGTCATGAAGGCCGTGACTGAATTTGCCTGCCGCAATTCCCTAAGTAGTTCGACCCGCTTGCCCGCGAGTTCGTTGACGAAACTACTCAGGCCCGTCACATTTCCACCGGGTCGCGCCAGACTGGCAACGATGCCCATGCCGAGCGGCTCGCCGATCGCGGCCATCACAATCGGGATTGTTTCAGTCGCTTCCTTTGCCGCGCGGGCGGCAGGCGTACCCCGCGTCACGATCAAGTCGACGCCGAGCCGCACCAGTTCTTCCGCCAACGCAGGAAAACGTGCTGCATCGCCATCCGCTGACCGGTACTCCAGAAGGCAATTCTGGTTTTCGATATAACCCAGGTCGCGCAGCCCTCGCCGAAGTGCGTCGAGGTTTGGCATATTCAGCGCTGGCGACACTGTCTCGAGTACGCCGATCCGACGCGTTTTTGCAGGTTGTTGCGCGCGCGCGGAGCTAGACGCTATAACCGCGCCGCCGACAAGGGCGATGAATTCCCTGCGTTTCATCTGGAGGCCCCGGGTTGGGCCGCGAACAGAGCCGTACCCAGGGACAGGATATCATGGCGCAGCGGGAAAGGAACCGGCGGCTGCGGCTACAAATTCATTGCCGCGACCAGTATTAACCGTGTTACGTGGGCTTGAGCGCCCTCTGGCCCACTTCGAATTCGGCAATCTCGTTGGTCCGCCGCGATTTGGCACCCGCCCGGTGATCGGTGGCGATCGCCACGTAAACCGCAGGGAGCACGAACAGCGTGAACAGGGTTCCAATCGACATGCCCGCCACGACAACAAGTCCGATCGAGAACCGGCTGGACGCTCCCGCACCGGAGGCTGTCAGCAGCGGCAACAACCCGGTAACCATTGCCGCCGTCGTCATCAGGATCGGACGAAGCCGTACGCGCGCCGCCATCTCGATTGCCGAGCGGCGGTCCAGACCTTCATTGAGCTGCAGCTCGTTGGCGAACTCGACCATCAGGATGCCGTGCTTGCTGATCAGACCGACCAGCGTGAGCAATCCGACCTGGGTGTAGATGTTCATCGTGGCGGCGCCAAAGAACAACGGAATCAAGGCGCCGACGATCGCCATCGGAACGCTGATCATGATCACGAGCGGATCGCGCAGACTCTCGAATTGCGCGGCCAGCACCAGGAAGATGATGATCAATGCAAAACCGAAGGTGATCGCGAGCTGGTTTCCTTCCTGCACATATTGCCGAGAATCCGCTAGGTAGTCGTGGCTAAAACCGGAGGGCAGTTGCTTGGCCAAGCCCTCGAGGAAGTCCACTGCCTGGCCGACCGTTACACCGGGCATAGGCACGGCCTGGAATGTTGAGGAGTTCAACTGGTTGTAATGAGTGAGCGCATTCGGATCGGTGGCCGTCTCGATCGAGACCACAGTCGAGAGCGGCACCTGCTGCCCCGTCGACGTCGCCACATAGTATCCGCCCAGCGCCTCGGGAGACAGCCGGCGACCGCGTGGCACCTGCGGAATCACTTGATAAGACCGGCCCTCGAGGTTGAAGCGGTTGACGTAATTGCCGCCGAGCAGCGTTGCGAGCGTGTTGCCGAGGTTCGCCATGGTGATACCGAGGTCGCTCGCCTTTGAACGGTCGATCTTGACCCGAACCACGGGCTGGTTGAACTCGAGGTCGCTGTCGGAGACGATGAACAAACCGCTTTTGCGCGCGGCGTCCTTTAGCTTCAGCATCTGGTCATAGACCGCCCGGAAACCGGCGGTGGAATTGATCACCATCTGGACCGGCAATCCGCCGGGGCCGCCGGGCAACGGCGGAAGGTTGAACGCAAACGCGTTGACGCCCTCGATCTTGCTCAGCTCCGCTTGCACCAGCGGCTTCAGCTTGATCGACGAGCGCTTTCGCTCGTCCCATGGCTTGAGCAGCATGCCGGCGATTCCGTTCTGCGGGCCGTTAATGCCGTTCAGAGCGAACCGCAGGTCGGTTTCAGGAAAGCTGGCAAAAACATGGTCCAGCTTCTCGCCGTAGAAATCCAGATAATCGATGTTAGCGTATTTCGGCGCCTTGATCACGGAGAACACGATGCCCTGGTCTTCTTCAGGAGCCAGTTCCTTCGAGGTGTTCAGATAAAGGAAGCCGACCAGCCCAAGCACGGTCAGCGCGAACAGCGCGGTCACCGGGCGGTAGTCCAGAGAACGATCGAGCTGCCGGCCATACCAGCGCGTCACCGATCCGAAGATACGGTTGACCGACCTTGCAAAACGTCCCTCCTCGGCGCTTTTCAGCAAAACCGAGCACATCATCGGTGAAAGCGTCAGCGCGACCACACCGGAAACGATCACCGACCCCGCGAGCGTGAATGCAAATTCCCGAAACAGCGAGCCCGTGAGCCCACCCAGGAAGCCGATCGGCGCATACACCGCGGCGAGCGTGATCGTCATGGAAATCACCGGCCCGACGATCTCGCGCGCTCCCTGCATCGCAGCCTGCACCGGAGGTTTGCCCTCCTCCAGATGCCGGTGGATATTTTCAACTACCACGATGGCGTCGTCCACCACGAGCCCGATTGCCAGCACCATGGCCAGAAGCGTCAACAGATTGAAACTGAAGCCAGCCATCAGCATCAGGCTGCAGACCCCGATCAGCGAAAGCGGAATTGTCACCACCGGGATCATCACCGAACGGAACGACGCCAGGAACAGAAAGATCACCACGACGACGATTACGACCGCCGCGGCCAAGGTTTTTTCCACCTCGTCGATCGAGGATTGAATGAACTTGGTCGAATCATAGGCCACCTTCATCTTCATCGAGGGCGGCAGATTTCGTTCAAGTTCCGGAAACAGCGCACGGACGCCTTTCACCAAGGTCAGCGGGTTGCCTTGCGGCGTCGCCTGCACCCCGATGAAAATCGCATGCTCGCCGTTGAAGGCGACACTGGCATCGGTGCTTTGGGCCGACAGTTCGACGGTGGCGATGTCCTCCATCCGCACGAAGCCGCCGTCCTTGGATTTGACGATCATTCGCTTGAATTGATCGAGGTTCTTCAGATCGGTATTCGTCGAGACGTTGGAGACGATCAAATAGCCCTTGGCCTGGCCGGCGGCGGCTTGAAAGTTGTTGGCGGCGATCGCCGCGGAAACCTCGGTCGGGGAAACGTTGCGGCCAGCCATGCGGACGGGATCGAGCCATAGCCGCATCGCGAACGTCTGACCGCCCAGGATATCGGCCGAGGCGACGCCGTCGACGGTCGAAAGCACCGGTTGCACCACCCGCGTCAGATAATCCGAGATCGCCGATCCCGACAGCACTTCGCTGGAGAAGCCGAGATACATCACAGCCGTAGTCTGGCCGGTGGTCTTGTTCACGATCGGATCGTTCGACTCTTTCGGGATCAGATATCTGACCGAATTCACCTTGGCGAGAACTTCGGTCAGCGCCTGGTTGGGATCGAAATTGAGCTTGATGTAGACCTGAATCGTGCTGGTGCCCTGCACCGATGATGAGGTGATGTAGTCGACGCCTTCGGCCGAGGCGACGGCCTGCTCGAGCGGCGTTGTAATGAACCCTTGAATCAGTTCCGCGGACGCACCGGGGTAGACCGTTGTGACGTTGACGACCGTGTTGGATAGTTTCGGATACTGCCGGATCGGCAAACTCGTGGCGGCCCTGAACCCGATCAGAAGAATAAGCAGACTGACCACGACCGACAGCACGGGTCGCTTGATGAAAATATCGGTCCATACCATCGCAATGCGCTCCGAGGCGTTAGGTCATGAGCCGATTAGACTGAAACGGTCACGAGCTAACCTTGTTTGTTTAAGTATCGTCTCCGGACAAACGCTTCGCGTTCGTCGACTCCGGATCATGCATTAGTAACGCGGCGGATTTGCCGGAATCGGCGGCGGCGGATCGGTGGAGATGGCCACGGCCGCCCCCGACTGCAGCTTAAGCTGGCCGACGGCCACTACGCGATCGCCAGGCTTCAACCCGCTGCTGA
>VAZS01000078.1 GCA_005884855.1 Alphaproteobacteria bacterium
TGTCACCACATTCCAGGCGGCGCGGCCGCCGGTCATCAGATCAAGTGTGGCAAAGCGGCGCGCGACGTCGAAGGGTTCGTAGTAGGTGGTGGAGCAAGTCGAGGCGAGACCGAGCTTTTCAGTCGCCATCCCCATCGTCGTCAGCACGATGAGTGGGTCCATCTTCACGCAGCGAATTCCGTATTCCACGGTGTGGGCGTGATCGTTGCCATAGCGATCCGGCATCGCCAAACGATCATCGAAAAAAGCCATGTGAAATTTTCCGGACTCGAGAATCCGGCCGATCTCCTGATAGTAATCCGCCGACATTGAATCCTCGCGGGATTCCGGGTGGCGCCATGAGCTAGGGAGATTGGTGCAATTCTGCGCTTGCAGGAAGCCGACCATCACCATTTGCCGTGTCATGCTGCTCTCCCTCTGCCCGCCGAATGGGATCTCATTTCAGACCGAGCTCGACGGCTAACTTGTATTCGTCCGCGAGCGCGCGCAATTTCTCCCACGTTGCGTCTTCCACCTCGATGCCTGACAGCTTGCGCTGTTGCTCTCGCAGATATTCGACCTCGCCGGGGTAGAACACGCCTGGTGAGCCTTCCGACGGCGGTGTTGCCTTCAGATAGCGCGCGAACTCGGCGACCTCTTTCTTGAAATCCTTTAGCGGGCGAAAGGCGGCAACGTTGAACACCGCCATGAAGCATCCGTCATTATGTCGCCCGGTGGGTTCGACTCCGAACCCCAGGCCGGTGAGCAGGCCGCAGAGCACTTCGACCATCGCAGCCAAACCAGAGCCCTTGTAGCCTTCCGTGCCACCCAGCGGCAGTAGCGCGCCGCCTTTACGGAATTGCCGGGGGTCGGTGGTTTGCCGACCTTCACTATCGACAATCCAGCCGGTCGGGATTTCTTCGCCGCGCGCTGCTGCAAGCTGGATCTTGCCGGCGGCGACTGCCGAGGTGGCCATGTCAAGATAGAACGGTGCCTCGAGGTCGGACGGCACCGCGATCGAGATCGGGTTGGTGCCGAGCCGCGCTTCGCGGCCGCCGAACGGTGCGACGTGCTTGGGAGAGCGGCCCGAATCCGCTGTGGCGATGCCGATCATGCCTTGGCGCATCGCCATCATCGGGTAGGCGGCGAGGCGTCCCACATGACTTTGACGAAACACGGTGCAGGCCGCGACATTCGCTGTCCTTGCCTTCTCGATCGTCAGCTCCATCGCCTGCGCGTTGACGTAGAAGCCAAACCCCCAATGGCCATCGATGACGGTGGTGGTCGGCGATTCCTGCACGATCGTCCACTTGGCCCCGGGCATGATGTGCCCGACCTTGATGCGGTCGATATAGGTCGGGATGGCGATCACGCCGTGCGAGTCATGGCCGGCGAGATTGGCATTGACGCAGCCGGTGGCAACGGCGATCGCTTCCTCATCCGAGGCGCCCGCAGCCCTGAGCAGTGCCGCGCCAATGCGCGAGAGATGGTCGGCCTGCACCAGCGGCATGGGATTTCCTCGGCTCGAAGCCCGCGCGGGAAGCGGATCTTGCTTGTTGTTCGGGGTATGCTCTCAAAGTGATCGCCGAAGGGCAAGTAGCAAACTGTTGTAAATAATGATGCTGCCGATGGTTGCGCGCATCGTACTCCGTTACGCCGAATGAGTGGCCGGCATGGGCCGCACTTGGCGTTCGCTTACTGACGGCCATGCTGCCAGTGCGAGGTGACGTCCTCGCCCGACCTATTGAGGTGCACGTGCTGATCGACATGATCGACCCACGACAGCGGAATGAAATGATGATGCTGACCGTCGGGTGAACTCTGCTTGGTCAGCTTGATCTTGTCCGTGCCTTCGAGGTGGTCGACCGTTCCGACGGTTTTTCGATCCGACGAAATAACGTCCATATGCTCTTTGATCAGCGAAGTATCAGCCATGTCTCATCTCCGCGAGCTTGGAAATGAGCAACGCGCCAATCGGCCCAGAGTTGCCCGATTGCTCTATTTCTCTTCCGCCGCGGTGGAGGTCGCCGGACCTTCACCCATGATCAGGAGAACGGCGTCTTCGTCCTTGGCGCCATCCCAATGTACTTGTTTGCCGAAGTGCGTGACAAAGCTTCCCGCAGGCATCGGCGTGGTGTTGGCCGGATCGAATTTCGGTCCCGAACCAACCCACCAAGTGCCCTGCAGCACGGCGATGAAACGGTCGTTGGGGTGGAAGTGGGGACGGCTGAAATGGTTGCCTTTGGTCCACTTGGTGTAGACAATATAAAAACCGGGTTTGCCGGGGTCACCGACCACCACGGCATTTTGCGCGCCGCGTGCGTCGACCGGATTCCAGGGAATTTGCTCCGGCAACTTGTAAATCACCGCGGCGGGATTGAGTTCGGCCGCAGAGCTTGCGCTCAGCAGCAAGCCGGCGAAACATAAGGACACTACAACCTCTCGCCAGAACCGATGCATCGCCTTCATGTTTTTCCCTTCCCTGCCCGAGCCGTAAGTCTTCGAGTTCGTCTGACCCTCATGCCATGCTAGCCGCTGCCATTCGTGCAGCGCAAGGCGAATGCCTGCATGCGAGCAGAGTGGGGGAGCGCAACTGCAGCATGAAAAACGTTTTACGTCGCGCCGCGCGGTGCTAGTCTCGCGCGCAACCAAAAACAGCAGGGAGGATATCTTGATGAAGCACTTATCAGCGGTCGTAGTCGCGGTATTGATCGGAACGGCCGCTTTCCAGTTCTCCAATCCGGTTTCCGGCCAGAGCGATGGTGGGTGGATCACGTTGGTCGATAGCACCAAAATGGGTGACTGGGATGAGGTCGGCAAGGCCAATTGGGCGATGAAAGACGGCGCGCTCGTCGCTGACAAGCTCGACGGTAAGGACGCTTCCTATCTCGTAAGCAAGAACTCCTACAAAGACTTCCAGATCAAGGCTGAATTCTGGACCGACGAAGAAGCCAATAGCGGCATTTTCCTTCGCTGCGATGACTCAAAGAAGATCGATTCCAAGATTTGTTACGAGGTCAACATCTTCGACAAGCGGCCGGACCCGACCTACGGCACCGGCGCGATCGTCGATGTCGCCAAGGTCGATCAGATGCCGAAGGCCGCGGGCAAGTGGAATACGTATGAAATCACCGCACAAGGCCCGCATCTCGTGGTCGTGCTCAACGGACAAAAGACCGCCGACGCACAAGATGCAAAGCACGCAAGCGGCCCGGTCGCGCTGCAATACGGCTCCGGAGTGGTGAAGTTCCGGAAGGTGCAGATAAAGCCGCTGTAACCTTCTGTGCGGGACAAGCGCTCGCCCGTCCTCAACGGGTGAGCCTTGTTGACCTAGGCTCCCGCGCTGCGATTTAAATCTGTCGCACCACGCCAGGAACGCCCGGTGTGCATTCCAGCGCGCCGCGATCCCAATGCGCGGAATTGGCCGCGGCCTCATAGGTGCTTTGTAAGAACTCAAGCAGGGTCTGGTCCGGTTGCGTCGCGGTGCGCACCGCATCGTAAGGCAAGATGAACTCGCCTACCGCTTCGCTGAAGAAAGCCTCATCAGGCGGCACTCGCGTGGTGCGAAAGCCCGGCGGTTCGGGATAGGCATAGGAATAAAACGCGGGAAAATCGATCGGGCCGCTCCCGGGCCAGAAGCCAGCGCTGCTCACTTCGTGCGAGTAGGCTTCGCATGCCACTTCATCGGACAGATGAGGCACGCCGCCAGGATGACGCGGCGCGCGGCGGCCGGAAAAGCGCGTCACGGCAAGATCGAAGCTGCCCCAGAAAAAATGCACCGGGCTCGCCTTGCCAAGGAAGCCGGTCCGAAACTGTTTGAACACCCGATCGGCGTTCGTCAGTATCTGGAAAAAGCGGCGGACTGCATCCGGATCGT
>VAZS01000079.1 GCA_005884855.1 Alphaproteobacteria bacterium
TTGGCCATGCTTGAACCATTCGTACATCGCGGCGCCTCTCGGGTCGGCGACCCCAATCACGATGTCCTTGTTTTTTTCGCGCAAAAAAGCGCTGGCGCCTGCCAGCGTTCCGCCGGTCCCGATCGAACAGATGAACGCGTCGAGTTTGCCGCCGGTCTGCTCCCAGATTTCTGGACCGGTCGATACATAATGCGCTTTCCGGTTGTCCAGATTATTCCACTGGTCGGCGAACAGCACGCCATGGGGCTCTGTCTTGCGAAGCTGATCCGCGAGCCGTTTCGCAACGTGCTGGTAATTGTTCGGATTGCTGTAGGGCAGTGCCGGTACTTCGACGAGTTCAGCGCCGCATAGCCGCAACGTGTCCTTTTTTTCCTGGCTCTGGGTTTCCGGAATGACGATGAGGGTCCGGTAACCGCGCGCTTTCGCAACCAGCGCAAGGCCGATGCCCGTGTTGCCCGCGGTGCCTTCCAGAACGAGGCCACCAGGCTTGAGGTCGCCGCGCTTCTCGGCTTCCAGGATCATCTGCTTGCCGGCGCGATCCTTCACCGACTGGCCGGGATTCATGAACTCCGCTTTGCCGAGAATGGTGCAACCGGTCTGCTCGGAAGCTCGCTTCAGTTTGAGGAGGGGCGTATTGCCGATTGCCTCGACGACGTCGTTCTTGATTTTCATGGGGGAAATTGCCCGTTATGACTGCTGATCGCACGCCGACCCTAATGGAGCGCCGCAGGGCGCACAAGCGAACGGGTTGCCAAGCGGAATCCACTAAGGCGCGCAGAAATTACTTCGCCAGCTCGCGATTGCGTTGGGAGAATCTTGCCCGAAAAGGTGCCCGCAGATAACAAGCCGCTTTTGAGCCACGTTCGTGGGAAATGCGAATACGGCGATTCCGGCGGAACTGAGCAGCCCGTAAGCGGTGCACGAGAGCGGCAACTCTCGCCGCTCGAATCACCCACATGAAATCTTGGTAAGATTGCCGGATGCGCGGGGCTGTGCCGGGCTTGCGAAAACCCGCATATAATAAGGAAAACTGTGACGTTGGGTGAAGCGCCGGCGCCGCCCTGGAGGATGCACTACGGGGGACAGCGGGCGGAACGGCCTGTCCGCGTCGTGATCCCCCGGCTAATATGGTGAGCAGGTTACAAGGGAAGCTTCAAAGCGGTGAACACGTCCCGGACAGTTCTCACAGGGCTCATCGACGTATCGGTCTGGCGATTCTTCCAGCGGCGCACCACGGCCACTTTTCCCCTCCGAGTATCGACGTGAGCGACAGTTCTCCGGGACTTATTCAGCGCCTGCGTGCTGGCAGGGCTGGGCTGCATCGCCCCCTCGCAAGAGGGCTCGCCGCGCTCTGCATTGTCGCCAGTTCTGCCGGTTGTCTTTTAACGCGGGACCTGCCCGATCCGGCGCTCGATATCCCCGATGCGTACAAGGCCGCTCGACTGAAAGACCCGGGTTCGACGCCGAAGCTGGACTGGTGGCGTGGATTCCGTTCCTCCGAATTGACGATGCTGATGGAGGAGGCCCAGACGGTAAATCTGGATATCGCGGCGGCTGTCGCACGCTTCCAGCAGGCCGACGCGCAGGCACGCATCGCAGGCGCGGCGCTATTGCCAAGCCTCAGCGGCTCAGGTCAGGAGACCTATTCCCGGACATCCGGCGCGAGCGCCAGTGGGCTGACCATTGGCGGGCGCGAGGTGGTCAACTACTCCGCCTCGCTTAGTGCCAGTTACGAACTCGACTTCTGGGGCAAGAATCGCGAGGCGCTGCAGGCGGCCGAAGAGACGGCTGTCGCGAACCGCTTCGATCGTGAGGTGGTGGCGCTCACGACGCTAACCAGCGTCGCCAATGCCTATTTTCAGGTAATTGCATCGCAGGACCGGATTCGCACCGCCGAACGTAATATCGCCAGCGCGACGCGCGTCCTCGAGGCGATCAGGGATCGGCTGAAAGCTGGCACAGGGACCGACGTGGACGTTGCGCAGCAGGAAGCTATCCTGGGCAATCAGAAGGCCGCGGTGCCACTGCTACGGCAAACGCTCGCTCAGAACATGAATGCGCTAGCCACGCTGGTGGCGCGACCGCCGGAAAGAATGCACGTCAAAGGCGGCTCGCTCAACGCGATTTCGCCGCCGCGAGTTACGCCTGGTCTGCCCTCGGAGCTACTCACGCAGCGCCCGGACATCAGACGCCAGGAAGCGCAGCTCGCTTCCGCCACCGCCAATGTCGGCAACGCCCGCGCGCAATTCTTTCCCAGCATCCAGTTGACCGGGCAGGGCGGCTATCAAAGTTCGGCCCTGGTCTCGCTTTTCCAGCCGCACGCAGCCTTCTTCAACATTGTCGGCAGCCTGACACAGCCCATTTTCGAGGGTGGAAGACTTATCGGCAACTTCGAGTTCACCAAAGCCAGGCAGGATGAACTGCTGCAGACCTACCGCAAGACGGTGGTCTCGGCATTTGCCGATGTCGACACCGCGCTGGTCTCGGTCAAGGAGACCACCGCGAGGCTGCGGCTGCAGCGCGAGGTGGTGGCGGCCTCGCGGCGGGCCTTTGAACTGTCCGAGCAGCAGCTTCGGGCCGGGACCGCGGACATCATAGTTGTGCTAAATACCCAAGTGACGCTGTTTCAAGCGGAAGATGTGCTGTGGCAGGCCCAGCTTGCCCGGTTGCTAGCGGTCGTCAGCCTGTACCAGGCGCTAGGCGGCGGCTGGGAACCGAGAATGGAGAAGCCTGTCGATGCTCTTTAAGCCGGATCTGAACGAGACTGCCAAGCTGGCTGGCGACCGCGTGATCCGGGTGGCAGGCCGCGCGCGCCGCCGAACCGTTTCGATCACGATCACGCTCCTGATTATCGGTGGGCTGGGCTACATCGGCTGGACCTCGCTCCAACAGAGGCAGGCGGCGGACCGCGCGCGGCCTGATTTGCCGGTGCCGGTGCTCGCGGCGACGCCGCGCATCCAGGACGTACCGGTCTATCTCGATGCGGTTGGCGCCGTGCGCGCGCTGAATACCGTGACTGTGCGCTCCCAGGTGGACGGGAAATTGATCGCGGTCAATTTCACCGAAGGACAGGATGTCAAGAAGGGCGACGTGCTCGGCGAGATCGATCCGGTGATCTTCAAGGCTCAGTACGATCAAACGGTCGCCAAGAAAGCGCAGGATGAAGCGCAGTTAGCCAATCAGCGGCTCGACCTGGCACGTTACCAGCAACTTTCGGCCTCCAATGCCGGATCGAAGCAGCAATACGACACGCAACGCGCTGTGGTCGCGCAGCAAGAGGCGCTGGTGAATGCCGATCAGGCGGCGATCGACAATGCCCAGGCAATGTTGGGCTACACGAAGATCATCGCGCCGCTGTCGGGCCGCGCCGGCCTGCGTCAGGTCGATCAGGGCAACATTATTCACGCGGCGGACCTGACGGGGCTCGTCATCATCACCCAGCTGCAGCCGATCGCAGTGCAGTTCAGCCTTCCGCAGCAGCAGATTGTACGCACCAATGCGGCCGCCGCGAAGGGCGCGCTGACGGTCGATGTTTTCGGTAACGACGGCACGACCGTGATCGACAGTGGCACTCTGAAGGGCATCGATAACCAGGTCGATCCCACTACCGGGACCCTCAAACTCAAGGCCGAATTCCCCAATGCCAATTTTCAGTTATGGCCGGGTCAATTCGTCAACGTGCGGCTGAAGGTAGATACGTTATCTCAGGCTGTGGTGGTTCCGACCTCCGCGGTGCAGCGGGGGCCTGCCGGTACCTTCAGCTATGTCATCGGGGACAACGACATCGTCACAGCGAAGCCGGTCGCGGTGACGCAGCAGAACGAACATGATGCCGTAATCGCGAGCGGATTGTCGCCCTCTGATCGCGTGGTGACCACGGGCTTTGCCAACCTGTCCGATGGGGCCAAGGTGATTATCGGCAAGGACGACCAGACGCCTGCGGCCGATCTTGCGCCCCGCAAAAAAGGCAGTCGTGGCCCGCAAGGCAAGGATGCACAAGGCAAGGATGTACAAGGCAAGGACGAAAAGGGCGAACGCAGGGGCAAGAGGGGCGAGGGCAGTCAAGCAGCGGGGCAGGGAGGCGAGCAGTCGGGTAGCGGAGCGAAGTCGCAGCCATGACCAAACACCCGCTTACTTGAATGCCTGAACCAACGATGAGCGCGCAACCATGAGCGTCTCTGAACCCTTCATCCGCCGTCCGATCGCGACCTCGCTGTTAGGTATCGCGCTTTTCATTGGGGGTGCGCTCGGTTACTGGGCGCTTCCGGTATCGGCACTGCCGCAGGTCGATTTCCCGACCGTGCAAGTGACGACGCAGTTGCCGGGCGCCAGCCCGGATGTGATAGCTTCTCTGATCACGGCGCCGCTCGAGCGCCAGCTCGGACAAATTCCCTCACTCTCCTCAATGACCTCGACCAGTTCGTTCGGCGTCAGTCAGATTTCGCTCCAGTTCGATCTCAATCGTGACATCGACGGCGCCACCCAGGACGTGCAGGCCGCGATCAACGCTGCGGCTGGAGTGCTGCCAAGAACCCTGCCTTATCCGCCAACCTACGCCAAAGTGAATCCCGCCGATGCAGCGGTTTTGACGTTGGCGCTGACGTCCGAGACGGTGTCCCTGCGCGCGATGAGCGATCTTGCCGATACCATTCTGGCGCAACGCCTCGCCCAGATTTCCGGGGTCGGCCGGGTTTCGGTGCTGGGCGGCCTGAAGCCGGCGGTAAGGAGGCTTACAAGCCAATCATCATCGCTTACCGCAACGGCGCGCCCGTTACCATTGGCGACGTCGCCATCATCGTCGACGGGCTGGAAAACGATCGCACCGGCGGCTGGTACCAGGGGACGCCGGCCGTCATCATCGATATCCAGCGGCAACCGGGCGCTAATGTCATCGAAGTCGTCCGCCAGATCCGCGCCGAGATTCCCAAGGTGCAGCGGGCGATTCCGGCCGGCGTGAAGCTCACCGTCGTCAGCGATCGGACTGTGACCATTCGCGCTTCCGTCAATGACGTGCAGTTCACGCTGATTCTGAGCGTAGTGCTGGTCACGCTTGTGGTGCTGCTGTTCCTCCGCTCGCTGCGCGCGACGCTGATCGCCGGCGTCGCTTTGCCTTTGTCGCTCATCACCAGTTTTGGCATCATGTATTTCTCGGGGTTTAGCCTCGACAATCTGTCTCTGATGGCTTTGACGATCGGCACCGGGTTCGTGGTCGACGACGCCATTGTGATGATCGAGAACATCGTCCGTCACATGGAGAATGGCGAGTCGGCGATGGATGCAGCACTTCGCGGCGCCAGCGAAATCGGATTTACGGTGATCTCGCTGACCGTATCGCTGATTGCCGTTTTCATCCCGCTGTTATTCATGTCTGGACTTGTCGGGCGCATGTTCCGCGAATTCGCGCTCACCTTGACCATCGCGGTCGTAACGTCGGCCATTGTGTCACTGACGTTGACGCCGATGATGTGCTCGCGGCTCCTGAAACACGCGGGCGAGGAGATGGCCATTCCCGGTCTCGCCGCGGTCACTCGTTTCATCGACGGCATGGTCGATTTCTATCATCGCACATTGTTGTGGGTGCTGGAGCGCCAGCGCGCGACGATGTTGGTCACCTTGGGCACGCTTGCGGCGACCCTGGTGCTCTATGTGGTAGTGCCCAAAGGCTTTCTGCCTTTGCAGGACACGGCCTCTATCACCGCGGTGACCCAGGCCGGTCCGGACGTCTCCTTTGCGGAAATGCAAAGTCGGCAGACCCAGGCTGCGGATGCGATCAGGGCGGATCCGGATGTAACTGGGGTCGTCTCGGTAATCGGCGCGGGTTCGGTCAATCCGACAACCAACGTCGGGCGCCTGGTCATGACGCTGAAACCGCGAGGCGAACGGCGCGACGATGTTTCGGTCGTGGTTGCCCGCCTGAAGATGCGGACCGCCTCGATCCCGGGCATGACGATCTATTTTCAGCCTGTCCAGGATGTGCAGATCTCAACCCAGTCCAGCCGCTCGCAATACCAGTACATCCTGACCGGCACAGACTCCGCGCTGGTGTCGGAATGGGCGACCAAGCTGGTTGCCGAGCTGCGTCGCGATAGGTTGTTTCGAGACGTCTCCTCGGAGGCCCAGGAGGGGGGCTTGCGTGCGGCGCTCGATATCAACCGGCAACGCGCCGGTCAGCTCGGCGTCAGCATACAAGCCGTCAACGACACGCTGAACGACGCGTTCGCGCAGCGGCAGATATCGACGATCTACGGCCAGGCCAACCAGTACCGGGTGGTGCTCGAAGCAATGCCGGCCTATCAACGCGATCCGTCGATCCTCTCAAAGCTCTACCTGCCCGGCGCGCTCGGCGCGCAGGTGCCGCTGTCCGCGGTCGCCACCCTCACGCGCACCACCGCGCCACTCGCGATTTCGCACCAGGCGCAATTTCCGGCGGTTGCGCTCAGCTTCAATCTCGCGCGCGGTGCCGCGCTCGGCGACGCCGTCGATGCCGTGAAAGCCTTCGAGGTGCGCATCGGCATGCCCGGCAGCATCGTCGGCATCTATGCGGGCGACGCGGCGGAGTTCTCGAGATCCCTTGCCGGGCAACCATGGCTGATCCTGGCTGCGATCGTCACGATTTATATCGTGCTCGGTGTTCTGTACGAGAGCTACATTCACCCCATCACCATTCTCTCCACTCTGCCGTCGGCCGGCGTCGGCGCCATCCTGGCCCTTATGCTGTTTGGACAGGACCTCTCGGTGATCGGCCTGATCGGTATCATTCTGCTGATGGGCATCGTCAAGAAGAACGCCATCATGATGATCGATTTCGCGCTCGAAGCGGAACGGCATCAGGGCATGTCCGCGCCGGAGGCGATCGTGCAGGCCTGTCTGCTGCGTTTCCGCCCCATCATGATGACGACGCTGGCCGCGTTGTTCGGCGCGCTGCCGTTAGCGGTCGAAAGCGGGACCGGCGCCGAGTTGCGCTTTCCGCTGGGTATCTCGATTATCGGCGGGCTGCTGCTAAGCCAATTGCTGACCCTGTATACGACGCCTGTGATTTACCTCGCGCTCGACAGGGTAAATCGGCGGCTCGAAAGGGCGGTGCCGCCAGTCGGACCTGAGCTGCCGAGACCGCCGGTTGCGGGAGCCACCGAGGGGATACAGTAGTGGTATCTATCTCGGAGCCCTTCATTCGCCGGCCGGTTGGCACCACACTGCTCGCGATTGGGCTGTTTCTGGTTGGCGTCGTAGCCTACGCATTTCTCCCGGTGGCGGCGGTTCCCAACGTGGACTTTCCGGCGATACGGGTCTCCGCCACGCGTCCCGGCGCCGATCCGTCTGTAATGGCCGCAACAGTGGCCGCGCCGCTCGAACGACGGCTCGGGGAAATCGCGGGCATCAACCAGATCACCTCTACGAGTTCGCTGGGCACCACCAGCATCCAGCTTCAGTTCACTATTGGCCGGGACATCGACCGCGCCGCGCGCGACGTGCAGGGCGCGATCAACGCCTCGCTCGCCGATCTGCCCAGCGATTTGCCGAGCCTGCCACGGTTTAGAAAAGCCAATACCGCGGCGGCGCCTGTATTCGTGCTGGCCCTGACATCCAAGACTATCCCCTCAAGCGCGATCTATGACATCGCCGATACCGTGATCGCCCAGCGTATCTCGCAGGTGCCGGGCGTCGGCGAAGTCACCGTCAGTGGCGCGGACCAGCCTGCGGTCCGCATCGCGCTTGACCCTGTGGCGCTATCGAACGCGGGGATCGCGACCGACGACGTCAGGCTGGCGATCATCAACGCCAATCCGCTGGGTCCTCTCGGAATTTTCAATGGCAGCCGGCAGAGCGAAACGCTGTCGACCAACCGGCAGATGCGCACCGCCGCCCAATTCCGCGACATCATGATCAAGAGCTCGAACGGCAATTTCGTCCGGCTCTCTGACATTGCCGAGGTCGAAGATTCCGTCCGCAACACCCGGTCGTTTGCGTGGTTCAACAAGCAGCCGGCCGTGCTGATCCAGATCACCAAGCAAGGCGATGCCAACGTCATCGACACCGTCGATCGCGTGCGCGCGCTGCTCCCGGAGCTCAAGCATTGGATCCCGGGTGGCGTGGAAATTTCCACTTTGGTGGACCGTACCGGCACCATCCGTGCCAGCGTGCAGGACATGCAACTGACGCTGCTGGCGACCGCGTTCCTCGTCATGGCGGTCGTGTTCGCGTTTCTGCGCCGGATCACGCCTACGATTGCGGCGGGCGTGTCGGTGCCACTGGCCTTGGCCGGCACCTGCGCCGGAATGTGGCTCGCCGGCTTTTCGATAGACAATCTGTCGCTGATGGCGCTGGCGATTTCGGTCGGGTTCGTCGTCGATGACGCCATTGTCATGATCGAGAACATGTACCGCAACCTCGAACATGGGATGCGGCCGTATCAGGCGGCGCTGGAGGGCGCCAGACAAATCGGCTTCACGGTGCTGTCGATCAGCTTGTCCCTGATCGCCGCCTTTACGCCGCTGATTTTCATGGACGGCATCGTCGGCCGGCTGTTGCGGGAATTCTCACTGACCCTGACCTTTGCGGTGGTGGTTTCAACCGTTGTGTCGCTGACGATCACGCCAATGATCTGCGCGCACTACATCAA
>VAZS01000080.1 GCA_005884855.1 Alphaproteobacteria bacterium
GCTTGGATCGTACGCAGACGCCGAAAACCCGCCCGATGCCGCAGAAGCGCACCGCGATGGTTGCCTCGCTCGATATCGGAACAAGCAAGGTCGCCTGCATGATCGCGCGGCTAACGCCGTGCCCGGCCAACGAGGCGCTGCGCGGTCGAACCCACCTCGTGGAATTGATCGGGTACAGCCAGATACAGTCGCATGGCATGAAGGCCGGCGCAGTAGCCGATCTCGCCGAATGCGAGCAGGTCGTGCGGCAGGCGGTGGCGCTGGCCGAGCGGATGGCCAAGGTCCGGGTCGACTCCGTCCTGCTCTCGGTATCGGGCGGGCGGCTGCAAGGTCAGCTGGTCGAAGCGGCAGCCGACGTCAAAGGCGGCGCGGTCACAGCAGCAGACGTCTCCCGCGTCACCTCCGCCGGGATGCGCCACGCCACGGGCGGGGGCCGAACCGTGCTGCATGCGCTGCCGGTAGGCTACACGGTCGATGGGGTCAAGGGCATTCGCGATGCGCGCGGCATGGTTGCGCGGCAATTCGGCATCGACATGAACGTTGTTACCTCGGATGCGACGGTCGCCAAGAACCTGATGCTGGTGGTTGAGCGCTGTCACCTGAACGTCGAAGCCATGGCGGCGAGTCCTTATGTCGCAGGTCTGTCGGTCTTGACCGACGATGAGGCCGATTTGGGCGCCGCGGTCGTCGAAATGGGGGCGGGCACAACCACCATTGCGACCTACTCCGGCGGGCGTTTCGTGCATGCCAGCGGGTTCGCGGTCGGCGGGCAGCACATCACGATGGATCTTGCACGCGGCCTCAGCGTCTGCATTGCGGATGCCGAGCGAATCAAAACGTTATATGGCAACGTGCTGACCGGCGGGTCAGACGCGCGCGAGCTGATGTCGGTACCGACCGCCGGCGACAGTGAGCGGGATGTTCCTCAGATCGTGTCCCGCGCCACGATCGCGAACATCGTTCGGCACCGCGCCGAGGAGATTTTTGAAATGGTCAGGGACCGCCTCGCGGATTCCCCATTTGCCGCCGAGCCAAAGGCGCGAATAGTCTTGAGCGGCGGCGCTTCCCAACTCACCGGCGTTGCCGAACTTGCAACGCGGATTCTAGGCCGGCCGGTGCGGGTCGGTCGGCCGCTCGGCTTCGTCCGGCTACCCAGCGAGGCAAAGAGCGCGTCGTTTGCGGTGCCCTCGGGCCTGCTGGTCTATCCGCAATACGCTCATCTTGAACACGTCGAACCGCGGTTTACGCGGCAGCTCAGGACAGGGACTGACGGCTATTTCGGAAAGGTCGGACGATGGCTTCGCGAGGGCTTCTGATGAATCATCACCGTCTTCGGCGTCGGCGGGGCCGGCGGCAATGCGGTCAACAACATGATCACTGCGGGATTGCAGGGTGTCGATTTCGTCGTCGCCAATACCGACGCGCAGGCACTCACCATTTCGAAGGCGCCGCGCATCATCCAGATGGGCACTCAGGTGACCCAAGGCCTCGGCGCCGGTTCGCAGCCGGATGTCGGCGCAGCCGCGGCCCAGGAAGTGCTCGATGAAATTCGCGACCACCTTTCGGGCGCCAACATGGTGTTCGTCACCGCCGGCATGGGTGGCGGCACCGGCACGGGCGCGGCACCTGTCATCGCCAAGACCGCGCGTGACATGGGCATTCTCACCGTCGGTGTGGTCACCAAGCCCTTCCACTTCGAAGGGCAGCGCCGGATGCGCACCGCCGAGTCCGGCATCGCCGAACTCCACAAGGTCGTCGACACGCTTCTGATCATTCCGAACCAGAACCTGTTCCGGGTCGCCAACGAAAAGACGACCTTCGCCGACGCTTTCGCAATGGCCGACCAGGTGCTGTATTCCGGCGTGGCTTGCATCACGGATTTGATGGTCAAGGAAGGTCTGATCAATCTCGACTTCGCCGACGTTCGCGCTGTGATGCGCGAAATGGGCAAGGCGATGATGGGCACTGGCGAAGCCTCTGGCGAAAAGCGCGCATTGACGGCGGCCGAGGCAGCGATTGCCAATCCGCTGATTGACGACTCCTCGATGAAGGGCGCACGGGGCCTGCTGATCTCCATCACCGGCGGAAAGGACCTCACGCTGTTCGAGGTCGACGAAGCCGCTACCCGGATTCGCGAGGAAGTCGATCAGGACGCCAATATCATCGTCGGCGCAACATTCGACGAGAGTCTCGACGGCATCATTCGCGTCTCCGTCGTTGCGACCGGCATCGAACAGGCGCTGATCTCGCGCAACGCAGCCGCGCCGGCTGGGACAACGGCGAACACGGCTTCGGCAACTGCGCCGGAAAATCGCTTGGCCGACCTGACAGCAAAGCTGCGCGCCGATAATGCGCGACTTGCGGAGCGCGCGCAGAAGCTGGAGGCGCACCCGATTTCGCAAGCGGCGCATCCCGCCGCGCCGCAGCGAGCGTCGAACAGCGTCGAACGTGCGGCCTTGGCGGCCATCGCCGCGGCGGTTGCCCCTGAAGCCCCGCAAAAGGCCTCGCTGCAGCCCGCCTCCTATGGCGATGTGACGGTTCGCCCGATTGCGCAAAAACCTTCCCTGTTCCCGGATCATGAAGTCTCGCGGGCTGCGACGCACGAGCCCGCCACACCCGAAAACTTCATTCCCCAAGCGCCCGAACGTCCGCCGGCTCGCGCGCCGCGGATGCCGAAATTCGAAGACCTGCCGATGACCGCGCAGAACGAAATCAGGCACGCCCGCGGGGAAGTTGAGGAGCAGCACCCCCACAAGACCCGGATGTCGCTTCTGCAGCGGCTCGCCAATGTCGGCCTTGGCCGCCGCGATGAAGACACCGAGCCGCCGGTCGTGGCCCGTGCCTCCGGTCCGGCGATGGCACCCATGCCGCCGATACCGGAGCGGAAGCCGCAACGCTCGGTGGCTCAGCAGATTGCTGCCAATGAGCCGGTGTCAGAGTACGCCCGCCGGCCCGCCCCGCAGGGGTTGGACGCGCATGGCCGCCCAGCCACTGTTGCTGGGCCGCCACACGGCGACGATCATTTGGATATCCCCGCATTCCTGCGGCGGCAGGCCAACTGAAATTTGTTACAATTCTGGCGGAGATAGAGGGCCCCGGCTGTCCGGCCGAGGCCCTCTTCTTTTTGCCGGTAGTTGCTGCTGGCGTGCCCCCAAGCGACTGATTTTAAACTGTTAATAATCTATTAGCGGTGAGATGGGGACGCAGAAATGGTTCTCAAACATGTCGTAATTTGGTTAAGGCTTGGCGCGAATACGATTGAGATAGGGTAACAATTGGTAAAAAAGCGTGAGTTGGCGCGCTTTGAGGCAGTGGTATTCTCCGCCGAGACCTTGGGGAACTTAGAGGCGAATCGGCGTGCCAAACGTCGCTTTCGGTCTTTGGGTGGGTCGGTGGGGCGATCTCGAGATGAAATTTAGCCGGCAAGCAACGCTGCGCTCGCAAGCCACCGTTACGGGCGTCGGCGTTCATTCTGGCCTTCCCGTTAGTTTGATCCTCGGACCGGCACCCATCGATGCCGGCTTCGTTTTTGTCCGCACTGGTCTGGACGGTTGCGACCGCGAGGTCCAGGCCTCGGCGCAATCCGTGATCGCCACTGAATTCGCAACCGTTTTGGGCGACCGAGAGGGCCCGCTGGTCTCCACCGCGGAACACGTACTCGCCGCGCTGCGGGGCATGGGCATCGACAACGCCACGATCGAAATCGACGGTCCGGAAGTCCCGATCATGGACGGCAGCGCGGCTCCATTCGTTGCCGCGATCGATCAGGCCGGTATTCTCACCCAATCCGGCTCGCGCCGCTTCATCCAGGTTCTAAAGCCAGTGCAGGTCGCGATGGGCGACTCCTTCGGTGAATTGCGGCCCAACGCTTCCGGGTTCCGCACCGAAGTCGAAATCGACTTTGCCAACCCCGTGATCGGCCGTCAGAGCTACACCCTCGAGCTCAGCCCCGAAAGGTTCCGCCGCGAAATCAGCCGGGCGCGGACTTTTGGCTGCATGAGCGATGTCGCGCGACTCTGGAGCGCGGGTTTTGCGCTCGGCGCCTCGTTTGAGAATTCGGTGGTGTTCGACGAAAGCCGCCTGCTCAATCCCGAAGGGCTGCGCTACAGCGACGAATGCGTCCGCCACAAGGTGCTCGACGTTATCGGCGATCTCGCTTTGGCCGGCCTGCCCTTGTTGGCCGCTTATCGCTCGGTACGCGGCGGCCACAAGCTGAACCACGCGGTGCTCACGGCGTTGATGGCCGATCGCAGCGCATGGAGAGTGATCGAAGCTGAAACTGCCCGTCGCTCGCGCGTCTACGCCGAAGCCAGTAGTGGCATGGTCGGCATGGTCGCTCCGGCTTACAGCCCCGACGTGTCCTGACTTTGTCCTGACTTTCGTCTTCGAAATGTCCTGACTTTCGTCTTCGAAATGTCCTGACTTTCGTCTTCGAAATGTCCTGACTTTCGTCTTCGAAATGTCCTGACCTCGGCCGCGCTCGAATCGTGGCTCGTCCGTCTTCGCCAAAATTCCGAAAGTAACCAAGATCGATAGCGATCGGTCCGGACCGCCTTAATCCGGGCGAATTGCCTCCGTATCCGGTTGGTTAATGGACTTTTTTCGGCTACATAGCCTCGGTTGCATGGCGTGGCGCCACGGGCACGGCAATCACCGCGTCCATGACTGCGCTTGAGGGCGCACGCGGGGGCACCGCATCACCACGTGTCAGGTCTTATTCTATGTCGGCACAGCGTATGACGGTCGAATTACGCAAGACATCGGCTGGCGCCCGATTTGGCCGGCACCTGCGCCTGACTGCGGGCCTGAGCGTGCTCGCGGTCTCCTTGGGCGGGTGCGGCACTGGCGCGCTGTGGGACAAGTTCCTGGCCAAGGACGACACCTTTGTCGAGGAGCCCGCGGACAAGCTCTACAACGAGGGCTTGTACCTGATGAATCAAAGGAAGGACCCGAAGGCGGCCTCAAAGAAGTTCGAGGAAGTCGATCGCCAGCATCCTTATTCCGACTGGGCGCGCAAATCGCTGCTGATGTCGGCCTATGCCTTCTACAACGCCAGCGATTATGACAGCTGCATCGGCGCCGCTACCCGCTACGTTACCCTGCACCCCGGAAGCTCCGACGCAGCTTATGCGCAGTACCTGATTGCGGCGTCGCATTACGACCAGATCCCGGACATTACCCGCGACCAGGGTCGGACCGAGAAGGCGATCGCCGCCCTTGAGGAGGTGATCCGGAAATATCCGACTTCGGAATATTCCGTAAGCGCCAAAGCCAAGCTCGAAGGCGCGCGCGACCAGCTCGCGGGCCGCGAAATGAATGTCGGCCGTTTTTACATGGAAAAGCGCGACTACACCGCCGCTATCAACCGTTTCAAGACCGTGGTCACCCAGTATCAGACCACGCGCCACGTCGAGGAAGCACTGGCCCGGCTCACTGAGGCCTATATGACAATCGGCATCGTCGGCGAGGCGCAAACCGCTGCCGCCGTACTTGGGCACAACTTTCCTGACAGCCGCTGGTACAAGGACGCGTATA
>VAZS01000081.1 GCA_005884855.1 Alphaproteobacteria bacterium
AGCGACCTCTCCCCGCAAGCGGGGCGAGGTGAAGAAGCTGCCATCCCCACCATATCTTGCATATTTATCAGGGTTCTACCGCAAGTGCTTGGCCGCCGCCGCCCGATATGGTATCCCGCCAGCGCCGCTTTGGATCGCCACACGTGACCGGCCGCAATGCCCGTAACAGGCTGCGGCGGTGGAGATATTTCGCCGATGAACTCTTCTGCCAGCAGCTCCAGGACCACTTCCGCCCCCGACTCGTTCTTTACCGCCGGGCTTGAGCAGGCCGATCCGGATATTGCCGCCGCGATCCGCGGCGAACTGGGTCGCCAGCGCCACGAAATCGAGCTGATCGCATCGGAAAACATCGTCAGCCGCGCGGTGCTGGAAGCGCAGGGCTCGGTGCTGACCAACAAATATGCCGAGGGCTATCCGGGCAACCGGTACTACGGCGGCTGCGAATGGGTCGACGTCGTGGAGACGCTCGCGATCGAGCGCGCCAAGAAACTGTTCGGCGCCGGCTTCGCAAACGTGCAGCCGAATTCCGGCAGTCAGATGAACCAGGCGGTGTTTCTGGCGCTACTGCAGCCCGGCGATACCTTCATGGGCCTCGATCTTGCCGCCGGCGGACATCTCACCCACGGCTCCCCGGTGAACATGTCCGGCAAATGGTTCAAGGCCTCGCATTACACGGTTCGGCGCGAGGACCAGATCATCGATATGGATGCCGTGGCCAAGCAGGCCGAACAGGTCAAGCCGAAGCTGATCATCGCCGGCGGTTCGGCCTATTCGCGCCCGTGGGACTTCAAGCGGTTTCGCGAGATCGCCGACAGCATCGGCGCTTACCTGATGGTCGACATGGCGCATTTCGCAGGCCTCGTCGCCGGCGGCGTGCATGCGTCCCCGGTGCCGCATGCCCATGTCACCACGACGACCACGCACAAATCGCTGCGCGGCCCGCGCGGCGGGCTGATCCTGTGCAATGATGAGGCGCTGGCGAAAAAGCTGAACTCGGCGATCTTCCCGGGGCTGCAGGGTGGTCCCCTGATGCACGTGATCGCGGCCAAAGCGGTGGCGTTCGCCGAGGCGCTGCGTCCGGATTTCAAGATCTACGCCAAGAACGTGGTCGAGAACGCCAGGGCGCTGGCGGAAGCGATGCGCGCCCATGGTTTTGACATCGTGTCCGGCGGCACCGACAACCATCTCATGCTGGTCGATCTCAGGCCGAAGGGGCTGAAGGGCAACGTCTCGGAAAAAGCCTTGGTGCGCGCGGCGATCACCTGCAACAAGAACGGAATCCCGTTCGATCCGGAGAAGCCATTCGTCACGTCAGGGCTTCGGCTGGGTACCCCGGCGGCGACCACGCGCGGGTTCGGAGTTGGCGAATTCAAGCAGGTCGCCGGGATGATCGCCGAAGTGCTGAACGCGACTGCGCAGTCGCAGGATGGCAAGGCGTCGCTGGTTGAAGCCGCAGTCAAGGGACGGGTGAAGGCGCTTACAGATCGATTCCCGATTTATCAATAGGACCAAAAGCGGATGCGTTGCCCCAGCTGCAACAGTCTCGACACCCAGGTGAAAGACTCGCGTCCGACGGAAGATTCAGCCGTGATCCGGAGGCGACGGGTGTGCGTCGCCTGTAATTTCCGCTTCACCACCTTCGAGCGCGTGCAGCTGCGCGAACTCACCGTGATCAAGCGCAACGGACGCCGGGTGCCGTTCGATCGCGACAAGCTGGTGCGCTCTTTGCAGATATCGCTGCGCAAGCGGCCGGTCGATCCGGAGCGGGTCGAGAAGATGGTATCGGCGATCGTGCGCGAACTGGAGAGCGGCGGCGAAGCAGAGATTTCGTCGGAGGCGATCGGCGAAATCGTGATGGAGCATCTGCGCCAGCTCGATGACGTGGCCTATGTCCGCTTCGCCTCGGTTTATCGCAATTTCCGCGAAGCCAAAGATTTTGAAGCCGTGCTCGGCGAACTTTCCGCCGACGACGACGCGCGGCTGGCGCTGTTACGCAAATGATCTTCCGCATTCTGGAAGACCAGTTCGCGCAAAAAACCCGGGAATCGAAGGCCGCCGACCACCGGTTCATGGAACTGGCGTTGATGCTGGGCCGCCGCGGGCAAGGGCGCACCTGGCCTAACCCGGCTGTCGGCGCGGTCGTGGTCAAGGATGGGGTGATCGTCGGCCGCGGCTGGACGCAACCCGGTGGCCGTCCGCATGCGGAATCGGAGGCGCTTACGCGGGCCGGCGAAGCAACGGTGGGCGCAACCCTGTACGTGACGCTGGAGCCATGCTCGCATGTCGGCAAGACGCCGGCCTGCGCGGACACCGCGATTGCCTGCGGCATCACGCGCGTGGTCTCGGCGATCGAGGATCCCAACCCCGAGGTGGCGGGGCAGGGCCATGCCCGGCTGCGTAGTGCCGGGATTACGGTCGACGTCGGACTTGGCGCCGGGGAAGCGGCGCGCGATCACGCCGGGCATTTCAGGCGCGTTCGCGACAAGCGGCCCCACGTGATCCTGAAACTCGCGGTATCGCAGGACGACAAGATCGCCGCGGCCGGGCACAAGCCGATAGCGATATCGGGCGAAGCCGCCAAGGCGCGGGTGCATCTGTTGCGCGCGCAGTGCGACGCCGTCCTGGTCGGGATCGGCACCGTGCGGGCGGATGATCCGCTGCTCAATTGCCGGCTGCCCGGCATGGAAGACCGTTCGCCGGTGCGGGTGGTGCTGGACCGGAGCTTGCGCATATCCGGCACCAGCAGACTGGTTCATTCCGCGCGCGAAACGCCACTTTGGGTGATGACCTCGACAGTGGCGGAAGCGCCCGCCGCGATGAAACTTGGCGCCGCAGGGGCACAGGTGATCCGCATCGCCACCACATCGGGTCCTGGGCTCGATCTCCTGGCCGTACTTCACGCTCTGGCGGAAAAGGGCATCACCAGGCTTCTGGTCGAGGGCGGCGCACGGGTAGCGTCGTCCTTTGTTGCCGCTGGTCTTGTCGACGAGTTCTGGATGCTGCGCGGCGCTGATGCAATCGGCGCCGACGGTGTCGCTGCGCTGGAAGGGTTGCCCTTGTCTGTTCTCACCGGCTCGCCGGCTTTCAAGCAACGTGCTAGCGAGACGCTGCAAAACGACACGCTAACAATCTACGAGCGCGCTTGATGTTCACCGGGATAGTCACCGACATCGGCGAGATCGTCAGCCTGACGCCAACGGCGCGAGGGCAACTCCATCGCCTGCGCATCGCATGCTATTACGAGCGGGCCACCATCGCTGACGGCGCCTCGATCGCCTGCAATGGCGTCTGCCTGACGGTGGTCGCGTCGGGAGTGGATCAAGGCAAAACCTGGTTTGACGTCGATGCCGCCGCCGAGACGCTTGCCATGACGACCGCTAAGCATTGGGTAACGGGAACAAAGCTCAACCTGGAGCGGGCGCTGAAAATTGGAGACGAACTCGGCGGCCACATCGTCGCCGGCCATGCCGACGGGATCGCCACCATCGTTACGCGCGACGATCTGCCCGATATGGCGCGGTTCGAGCTGCGTACCACGCGCGAGCTGGCGCGCTTCATCGCCGCCAAGGGTTCGGTGACGCTTGATGGCGTGTCGCTGACGGTGAATACGGTCGAGGACGTCGCGTTTTCGGTGTTGATCATTCCGCACACGTTGAATGTCACGACGCTTGGCGGCTTGCGCGCCGGCGGCGAGGTCAATCTCGAAGTCGACCTGATGGCGCGCTACGCCGCGCGGCTTGCGGAAATGAAGTAGAGGCTACCCTTGGCTTTGGAGACTGCTGCGCCTAAAACGCGCACCAATACAACCCTTTTGACTGGAACAAGATGGCAGACGCGCGACGCGCACAATTGAAAGATCGAACCGACATATCAGGCGCGCGCGCGCTGATTGTCGAAGCGCGATTTTATGACGACATCCAGGATGCGCTGCTGGAAGGCGCTGTCGCCGAGTTGAAGTCTGCCGGCGTCAGCCATGACGTGATTACGGTGCCCGGTGCGCTGGAAATTCCCGCCGCGCTCGCAATTGCGCTCGATGCCGCCGATAGCACCGGCCGGCCTTACGATGCCGCGGTCGCGCTCGGCTGCGTTATCCGGGGCGACACTATCCATTTCGAAATCGTGTCGATGGAATCTTCGCGTGCGCTGATGAAGCTCGCGGTGGCCCGGCGGTTTCCGCTCGGCAACGGGATCATCACTGTCAATACCGACGCGCAAGCCTGGGCGAGGGCGCGCGCCAGCGAACTCAACAAGGGTGGCGATGCCGCCCGCGCGGCGCTCGCGATGCTGCGGATCAAGCGCCGGCTAACGCGGGTCTGATCATGGCAGACAGCAACAACACCCCGGACAAGAAGCCAGCGAAGGGCCAGGAAAAGGGCAAAGACAGGAAAGCGAACCGGCGGGGCGCGGCGCGGCTCGCGGCGGTGCAGGCGCTCTATCAAATGGACATGGCGGGAGCAGGCATCAACGACATCTTCGCCGAATTCGAAAGTCATTGGCTTGGAAATGAGGTTGAAGGCGACAAATACCTGCCGGCGGAAGCCGCGTTTTTCCGCGATGTCGTGGCCGGGGTGGTGCGCGATCAGGCGAAACTCGATCCGCTCATCGACGAGGCGCTGTCGAACGG
>VAZS01000332.1:0-336 GCA_005884855.1 Alphaproteobacteria bacterium
GTGCGCAAGCCCGGAGCGCATTAGTCCGGCGGAAGCAATCGCGCAATCCTGCCGCGTCAGCTGAACCATTTGAATGATGGTGCGGATGCCCTTGCCTTCGTCGCCGACGCGCAAGCCATAGGCATCGACGAATTCCACCTCGGAAGAGGCGTTGGAGCGGTTCCCGAGCTTGTCTTTCAACCGCTGGAAATGGATCGCATTGATCGATCCGTCCGGCCTGAAGCGTGGCATGAAGAAACAGCTCAAGCCCTCGTCGGCCTGCGCCAGCACCAGGAAGGCATCGCACATCGGCGCGGACATGAACCATTTATGCCCGGTGATGCGATAGGCGTCGCC
>VAZS01000332.1:378-8018 GCA_005884855.1 Alphaproteobacteria bacterium
GATAATGCCGCAACCGAAGCGCGCGTCATCGTGATCGGGCACAAATGACCGGTCTCGACCTGCGCTGCCATATAGAATTTCGCCGCCCGCACCACTTCCGCCGGAGCGCCGGCAGGCTTGCCTTCGGCGGTCCAAGTGGAATTGTGAATGCCGGCATGCGCGCTGCGCGCCATCAGTTCATGATACGCCGGATGGAATTCGACTTCGTCGCGCTTGTTGCCCCGCGAATCGAACGTGCGCAGCTTGGGCGTATTCTCGTTGGCGATACGGCCGCGGGCCGCCATCGCGGCGGAACCCCAGTGCTGGCCAAACTCTGACAATTCCTTGCTCGCCGAAGCCCCGCCATTGACCGCCACTGCTTCGACGAGCGGTCTGTCCACCGCAAACAGGTCGACGTCTTCGAATGGCGGCGATTGGTTGAACACTTCGTGCGTCGCGAATGTTGCCTGCACCATGGCCGCGCCCTCCTGGTCGGAGATTCGGGAATCAGCTTACGCCGGAACGAGCCTGGTTTCACGAGGCCAAACCCTGGTACACGGCGCGGATCACTGTTGGCGAGGCAATCGCGGCGACTTTGCGGCCTGCCCGTTTACCGTGTTTCCGACAGATCGGGGGATAACTGGCGGCGCCACTATTGGCCCTTGCCCACCCTTTGATCTCTGCCTATAGCTGTCGTTTTAATGACCCCTGCATCGAAATCGACCTTTGTCCTTGGTCACCGGCACCTGTTGGGAATCGAGGGGCTTTCCCTTGCCGATATCACCGGCCTGCTCGATCTGTCCGAGGAATACGTTGAACTCAACCGACAGGTCGACAAGAAGCGCACCTCGCTTCGAGGCCGCACCCAGATCAACCTGTTCTTCGAGTCCTCGACCCGCACCCAATCCTCGTTCGAAATTGCGGGCAAACGGCTCGGCGCCGACGTCATGAACATGTCGGTGTCGTCCTCGTCGATGCGCAAGGGCGAAACCCTGGTCGATACGGCCGCGACGCTGAACGCGATGCATCCGGACATCCTCGTGGTGCGGCACCATGCTTCCGGCGCCGTCGAATTGCTGGCGCGCAAGGTGGACGGCTCGGTGATCAACGCCGGGGATGGCGCCCACGAACATCCGACCCAGGCGCTGCTCGACGCGCTGACCATCCGCCGCAACAAAGGCCGCGTGGAAGGTCTCGTGGTTGCGATCTGCGGCGATGTGATGCATTCGCGGGTGGCGCGCTCGAACATCCTTCTCCTCAATACCATGGGCGCGCGGGTCCGGGTGGTCGCGCCCTCCACCCTGTTGCCGCGCGGCATCGAGCGGATGGGCGTCGAGGTGGCCCGCGACATGCGCCAGGGTCTCGAGGGCGCTGACATCGTGATGATGCTGCGGCTGCAGCGCGAGCGCATGAATGGTTCGTTCGTGCCTTCATCAGGCGAATACTTCCATTATTTCGGGCTCGACCAGAAGAAGCTCGCCTACGCCAAGCCGGACGCGCTGGTGATGCATCCCGGGCCGATGAATCGCGGAGTCGAGATCGATTCGATCGTGGCCGACGGCGCGCAATCGCTGATCCGCGAACAAGTGGAAATGGGAGTGGCAGTGCGGATGGCGGTGCTGGAAGCGCTCGCCCGCAACCTGCCGAACGCGTGACATCATGCTGACCGACCGCCGCCCGATCCTGCTCGCCAACGCCCGCCTGATCGATCCCTCGCGGGATTTTGACGGCATCGGCGACATCCTGATCGCTGACGGCGCGATCCGCGACTCCAGGCGGGGCATCGGCACGGCCGGGGTCCCGGAAGGCACCGACATCGTCAATTGCGCTGGCAAGATCGTCGCTCCGGGGCTGATCGACATCCGGGCATTTGTGGGCGAGCCCGGTGCCAGCCACCGCGAGACCTTTGCTTCCGCCAGTCAGGCCGCTGCGGCCGGCGGCATC
Source organism: Alphaproteobacteria bacterium (assembly GCA_005884855.1). Lineage (GTDB taxonomy): Bacteria > Pseudomonadota > Alphaproteobacteria > Rhizobiales > Xanthobacteraceae > Bradyrhizobium. Next base: position 2,302 of record VAZS01000332.1, read on the forward strand.
ACGACCATCATCTGCCAGCCCGATACCTCGCCGGTGATCGACAATTCGGCGACGGTGGATTTTGTCATGCGTCGTGCGCGCGACACCGCGATCGTCAACATCCAGCCAATGGCGGCGCTGACCAAGGGGTTGGGTGGCGAGGAGATGACCGAGATCGGTCTATTGAAAGCCGCGGGCGCGGTCGCATTCACCGATGGCGACAAAAGCGTCACCAACGCGCAGGTGATGCGGCGCGCCCTCACCTATGCGCGCGATTTCGACGCGCTGATCGTGCACCACACCGAAGACCCCAATCTGGTCGGCGAAGGCGTCATGAACGAAGGCGAATTCGCCGCGCGCTTAGGGCTGATCGGGATTCCCAACGCGGCCGAGGCTGTGATGCTGGAGCGCGACATGCGGCTGGTCGCGCTGACCGGAGGGCGCTACCACGCGGCCTCGGTGAGCTGCATCGAATCGCTGGATATTCTCAAGCGCGCCCGCGATGCCGGCTTGTCGGTCAGCGCCTCGGTTTCGATCAACCATCTGACCCTGAACGAAAACGACATCGGCCCGTACCGGACGTTCCTGAAGCTTTCGCCGCCACTGCGCACCGAAGACGACCGCCTCGCGCTGGTCGCCGCCCTGGCCTCCGGATTGATCGATGTCGTGATGTCCGATCATAATCCGCAGGACGTCGAGGTGAAGCGGCTGCCGTTTGCGGAAGCGGCTTCTGGCGCCATCGGTTTGCAAACCATGTTGCCGGCGGCACTGCGGCTGATCCACAATGGCGACATGGATTTCAAGACGCTGGTCCGCGCGATGTCGACGCGCCCCGCCGAGCTATTAGGGTTGCCGGGCGGAACGCTGCGCGCCGGCGCGCCGGCCGACATTGTCGTGATCGATCCCGAGACGCCGTGGGTGCTCGATCCCGTCGACATCAAATCGCAATGCAAAAACACGCCGTTCGACGAAGCGCGGTTCTCGGGCCGCGTGGTGCGCACGATCGTCGGTGGACGTACGGTGTATGAACATGTCTGATCTGCCCGGGATGTACGTTCCAAGGAGCAACGGCGATGTCAGCTGACGCATTTCTGCCGGTGGCGCTGGCTTTCGGTTATCTCCTCGGCTCGATCCCGTTCGGGCTCATTCTCACCAAACTCGCGGGCACCGCGGACCTTCGCTCCATCGGCTCCGGCAACATCGGCGCCACCAACGTGCTGCGCACCGGACGCAAGGGCCTCGCAGCGGCGACCCTGATCTGCGACATGCTGAAGGGCACGTTGGCGGTCGTCGTTGCCGGTTACTATGACGGCCCGAACGCCGCGATGCTGGCGGCGCTCGGCGCCTTTCTCGGCCACCTGTTCCCGCTGTGGCTGAAGTTCAAGGGGGGCAAAGGGGTAGCGGTCTACATCGGTGTGCTCATCGGACTATTCTGGCCCGCCGCCATCGTGTTCTGCGTGATATGGGCTTCAACGGCCTTCACATCGCGCTACTCTTCACTCTCGGCGTTGGTTGCGAGTTTTGTGACGCCGATCTTCCTGTGGTGGTTCGGCCACCCGGCCCTGGCATCGCTGTTTGCGGTGCTGAGCCTGATGTTGTTCTACATGCACCGCGAATACATCCAGCGATTGCAGGCGGGCACCGAGGGCCGGATCGGGGAGAAGAAGTAGCTCCTTTACTTGCGCGCGAGCGCCTCCTCGACAAAGCGCGCCGCAGCGAGCGCGCCGGCGTCATTGCCAAATCGGGCAATCACCTGCACCCCCACCGGTAATCCGCCCGTGGCGATAGTGGCGGGAACGTTGACGCAGGGAACACCCATCAAGGTCCAGAGCTTGTTGAAGCGGGTATCGCCGGTCGAGGCGAGCCCCTTCGGGGCAACGCCCGGCGCGGAGAACGTCAGCAACATATCGACCTCCTCGAATATGCGCCCCAGCGCTTTTCGGCCACGGTTCGCACTCCTGCGTGCCTCGTCGTACTCCGCCGGAAGGATGCCCTTCGTCTCGTCCAGCTTTGCACGAAGCAACGACGGCATGGCCTCGTACTGCGTCAGGTATTCCCAGGCGAGCGCCTGATGCGCCTCGAACTCCTGCACGGTCTCGTGAGCTTGCCACGCCTCTGCCAATAGCTCCGGCAGGGCAATCGCGCGCACTGAAGCGCCGGCCCGTGCCGCCGTATCAGCCGCGACCCGCAAGGCCTCGCTGCTTGCCGCTTCCGGCGCGCCCGCAAAATCCTGTGTCACTACGCCGATGCGCGGTTTCTCGATTGCCGCACCGGGCAAAAGTTCGGGCCGATTGGTCACCGCTGAAAGGGCGCGCGCCAGATCGTTCACGCCGGCTGCGAACAGGCCTACGGTATCCAACGTCCACGAGAAGCATTTCACGCCAACGGTAGGCAGCAGCCGGAATGACGGCTTGATCGCGGCCACGCCGCAAAACGAAGCCGGCCGGATCACGGAACCACCGGTCTGCGTGCCCAGCGCGAGCGGGATCATGCCGGCGGCGACCGCGGCCGCCGAGCCCGATGATGATCCGCCCGGCGTATGATCCGGATTTCGCGGATTGAGCGTTGCGGCCGGATCGCGCGAGGCGAACGCCGTCGTCGCGGTCTTTCCGACAATGCTCGCCCCCGCCTGCTTCAGCATCATCACAACAGGGGCGTCCGCGCGTGGCCGCCAGCCCCGGTAGATCTTTGAACCCATTTCAGTCGGAAGGTCCGCGGTATCGATGATGTCCTTGATGCCAACGGCAATGCCGCGCAGCGGTCCTTTGCCTGACGAGCGGACGTTTTCGGCACGACAGACGAACGCGCCGATGGTCTTGTCGAGAGCGTCGATGGCTTGCAGCGACTGCGCGATCGCCGCATCGCCCGAAAGATCGCCGGAATCGATACGACGCTGGAGTTCGGAGAGCGAGATCATCGGCAGATTTCCTCGGGAAAAGACCGGACCGGTTTTAAGGAGCGGGTCGGGATCGGGCAAGCGGCACGGGCAGGCCCATCGCAGCGCGCGATCCGCGCTGGAGGGGCTGCCCGAGCTGGCTCATCGTGGCGGGGCGACGCGCTCCCAGCGCATCTGCAGCGAGGAAGACGCGCGTGATGAGATTGCCGCCAGCAATAGATTAGGCGTTGCTCTGCTGGCACCGGGCGAACCCGGCTATCCGCCGCGGCTCGCCGCGCTTGACGATGCGCCGCCGTTACTGGGGGTGCGCGGTGCGCCACCATTGCTAGGTGTCCGCGGCGCACCGGAGGTTCTGATGCGACCAATGATCGGGATCGTCGGCTCGCGTAACGCGTCAGGTGCCGGGTTGAAATTCGCGGGCACAATCGCCCGCGATCTCGGGGAGGCTGGTTTTATTATTGTCTCCGGATTGGCGCGCGGCATCGATCAGGCCGCGCATCGCGCCAGCCTTGGCAGCGGCACCGTGGCCGTGCTCGCAGGCGGTCATGACAGGATTTATCCGCCCGAGCACGAGGAACTGCTGGCACAGTTGTTGGACGCCGGCGGGGCTGCCATTTCCGAGATGCCGGTCGGTCACGTGCCCCGCGCCCGCGATTTTCCACGCCGCAACCGGTTGATCTCGGGCACGGCCGTTGGCGTGGTGGTGGTCGAGGCCGCCCATCACTCGGGCTCGCTGATCACCGCGCGCATCGCTGCCGAACAGGGCCGCGAGGTGTTCGCCGTGCCCGGCTCGCCGCTGGACCCGCGTGCCGCCGGCACCAACGACCTGATAAAACAGGGCGCCACGCTCACTACCGAGGCTTCCGATGTCATCAATGCCGTCGAGCCGATCATGGGACGGCCGCTCGGCTCGCGCGAACCAGATCATGAGCCGCTGAATTCCGAACCCGATCAAGGTGATCGCGCTAGGGTCATCAGTCTGCTTGGCCCAAGCCCTGTTCTGCTGGACGATCTCATCCGCATGGCAGGCACCTCACCGGCGACGGTGCGCACGGTGCTGCTCGAGCTTGAACTTGCAGGACGACTCGAGCGTCACGGTGGCGGGCTGGTGTCGCTCACCTGATGCGGTCGAACTCTGGTCACCCTGTCCGCTGCAAGACTTTTTTGACGGGGGTACGCGAAATGGCACGCCGCGCAAGTTTTGGCTGCAATTCGCAACTAATTGGATACTAAACGGCACTCTCCTCGGTCCCCATCAACATCTGGCGATTTGACAGGGGGCTCCGCTGCACCCATGTTCGGAACGAAAAGGCCGGCGCGAATCCCGCGGAACGGGCCTTTATTTTTCCCGTAAGCCATTGGAATGACATGAATATCGTCATTGTCGAGTCGCCGGCGAAGGCCAAGACGATCAACAAGTATCTGGGAGCCTCCTACGAGGTTCTGGCCTCATTCGGCCATGTCCGGGACCTCCCGGCCAAGAACGGATCGGTGGATCCGGATGCCAATTTTCAGATGATCTGGGAGATCGACCCCAAGGCGGCCGGCCGGCTCAATGACATCGCCAAGGCGCTGAAGGGCGCCGATCGGCTGATCCTCGCGACCGACCCCGACCGCGAGGGCGAGGCGATCTCCTGGCACGTGCTTGAGGTCTTGAAGGAAAAGCGCGCGCTCAAGGACCACAAGATAGAGCGCGTGGTGTTCAACGCCATTACCAAGCAGGCGGTCTCCGAAGCCATGAAGCATCCGCGCCAGATCGATGGCGCGCTGGTGGACGCCTACATGGCGCGCCGGGCGCTGGATTATCTGGTCGGCTTCACGCTATCGCCGGTGTTGTGGCGCAAATTGCCCGGCGCACGTTCCGCCGGCAGAGTGCAGTCGGTGGCACTGCGGTTGGTCTGCGACCGCGAACTGGAGATCGAAAAATTCGTCCCGCGCGAATACTGGTCGCTGGTCGCGACCATGACGACCCCGCGCGCCGAAGCATTCGAGGCGCGGCTGGTCGGCGCCGACGGCAAGAAGATTCAGCGCCTCGACATTGGCACGGGCGCGGAAGCCGAAGATTTCAAGAAAGCGATTGAGTCGGCCAGCTTCACGGTTACCAGCGTCGAGGCAAGGCCCGCGCGGCGCAATCCGCAGGCGCCGTTCACCACTTCGACATTGCAGCAGGAAGCCAGCCGCAAACTCGGTTTTGCGCCGGCGCACACCATGCGGATCGCGCAGCGGCTCTATGAAGGCATCGATATCGGCGGCGAGACCACCGGTCTCATCACCTATATGCGAACCGACGGCGTGCAGATCGACAATTCGGCCATCACGCAGGCGCGCAAAGTCATTGGCGAGGATTACGGTAACGCCTACGTGCCGGAAGCGCCGCGCCAGTACCAGAGCAAGGCCAAGAACGCGCAGGAAGCGCACGAAGCGATCCGTCCTACCGATCTGTCGCGCCGGCCCGCCGAGATGCGCCGCCGCCTCGATACCGATCAGGCTCGACTTTATGAATTGATCTGGATCCGCACCATCGCGAGCCAGATGGAATCGGCCGAACTGGAACGCACAACGGTCGATATCACGGCGAAGGCAGGCCCGCGCGTACTGGAACTGCGCGCCAGCGGCCAGGTGATCAAGTTCGACGGTTTCCTCGCGCTATACCAGGAAGGCCGCGACGACGACGGCGAAGACGAGGACAGTCGCCGCCTCCCCGCCATGAGCGAAGGCGAGCCTCTGAAGCGTCAGGACCTTTCGGTCACCCAGCACTTTACGGAACCGCCGCCGCGTTTTTCCGAGGCTTCGCTGGTCAAGCGGATGGAGGAACTCGGCATCGGCCGTCCGTCAACCTACG
>VAZS01000333.1 GCA_005884855.1 Alphaproteobacteria bacterium
CGCTTGTGGTCCATCGCCATGATGCCCAATAGCTCCTCGGCATCATGGCGCGGCGGAAGATGCGCCGTCTCGCACCTGCCCGGCCGGTCCCATCTCAGATTGGCCATGATGTCGCGCGCGATCCGCAGCGCATCGCGATCATCCTCGGCGAGATAGTCGCCGAGACCGGAAATACTGGTGTGCATTTCGGCCCCGCCGAGCTCTTCCTCGGTGGCGATTTCTCCCGTGGCGGCTTTCAGCAGCGGCGGTCCGGCGAGAAACGCACGCGTGCGGCCGCGCACCATCACGATGTAATCCGACAAACCGGTCTGATAGGCCCCGCCCGCGGTCGATGACCCATGCGTCACCGTAACAACCGGCAATCCGGCTGCCGAAAGCCTGGCAAGGTTGCGAAAGATATTCCCGCCCCTGATAAAATCCTCAACGCGGTAGCGCAACAGATTGGCTCCCGCGCTTTCAACGAGCTGTACGTAGGGCAGCTTGTTCTCGAGCGCCAGTTCCTGCACACGAAGCGTTTTGTCCAGTCCGTAAGGTTGCAGCGCGCCGGCGTCGATGCCGGAATCGTTGGCGCTGACCATGCAACGTATGCCGGCGACGAACCCGATCCCTGCGATCACGCCACCGCCGGGCACGCTCTTGTCCGGGTCGGGAACATCGAATCTGTAGCCCGCCAGGGTCGACAACTCGATGAAGGGCGCACCGGGATCCAGCACCAGCGCCACGCGCTCGCGGGGCAGCAATTGTCCGCGCCTGTGAAAGCGGTCCTTTGCCGCGCCCGATGCAGCACGGGTCCGTTCCTCCAGCGCGCGCATGCGCGAAATCAGCGCCAGCATGCCTTCGCGGTTGGCCTTGTAGGCATCGCTGCCAGGCGCGATCGTCGATTCAAGGATGGCCATGACTCTACCCAGTCGTCATTCCGGGGCGATGCGGAGCATCGAACTGAGATGCGCAATTGCGCATCTGAGAATCTCGAGGTTCCGGATTCACGCTCCGCGTGCCAGGGAATGACAACATCAATTCCTCACCCCAAATATCTTGCGTGCTTCAGCGGGGCTTGCGATCTCGCGGCCGGCGCGGCGCGCGCACCCCGCAATGGTTTCGATCAACTCCCCGTTCGATTTAACCTTGGTTCCGTCGGGCTGATAAAAAGTATCTTCAAGCCCGGTACGCAAATGTCCGCCGAGATCGGCACAGCGCTGATGCAGCGGCCAGATTTCACCTCGTCCGATGGCGGTGACCTGCCAATGCGCTTCCGGGGCTTTCAGCTTCAACACGATCGGCAGCAATTCCGGATCGGCCGGCATGCCAGAGGCGACGCCCATCACGAAGTTGTATTCCAGCGGCCCGGAATACATCCCGGTCTGACGGTACATTCCGACGCAACGCACGATTCCGACGTCGAAACATTCGAATTCGGGAATGGTGTCCGCTTCTTTCATGACGTCGAGATAGTCCTGCACCTTCTCTACCGAGTTATCGAACATCATCGGCGGCCAGGCCCAGGTGTTGTCGCTTTTCACTTTGAGATAATTCAGCGAGCCGGCGTTGCAGGCGGCCATCTCCGGCCTGGTTTGGCGCACGCAATCCAGCGCGCCCTGGTAATTTGGCCCCGACGTCCCGGTGGTATGATTGATGATCACGCCCGGGCAGGCCTCCCGGATCGCCTGCTGGATCTCGCGGGACACGCTGACTTCCCAGGACGGCAGATGGCCCTTGCCGGGCGCCTGCTGGCGCAGATGGATGTGCATCACGCTGGCCCCGGCGTTGAATGCCGCCTTTGCCTCGCGCGCCATCTCCTCCGGGGTGACCGGTACATGATGCTGTTTCGGATCGGTCAGCACGCCGTTCAGCGCGCAGGTGATGACAGCCTTGTCGCTCATGGAGCCGCCTTGATTGTTTTGAATTTCCGCCGATACGCGATGGGATCATGGGGCTTGCGCCCTAAAGCTTCTTGCGTCCAGCCGCTACCGCCAGCTCAAGGCCGCGCCTGGGGAAAGCGAGCGTGGTCAAGCACGCCGGGATCGCTGCGGTAGATCGCCAGATCCCGCGAGCCCGAAAAGATCGCGCGCGGCTGCAATCCGTAGAACCGGCGGATCGAATGGCTGAAATGCGTCGAATCGGGATAGCCAATATCCTGCGCCAGATGCGCAAGATTAATGTCCTCGTTGACAAAATGCAGCAGATGCCGCGCCCGCTTCCAGGCGCGATAGGCGCGGAATGACACTCCGGTCTGCTCCTTGAACAGATGCAGGAATCGCGATGAGGACAGGCCAACCGAGGCCGCGCAGTCGGCCGCAGTCATGTTACCCCCGGAGAAATTGTTCAGCCGGCTGGCTGCGCACTTGATGCGGCGGTCGATATTGCGATCCGGCAAAAGCTCGCCAAACAACAACAGATCGAGTTCTTGCGTAGTAAAGCCGGCGCGCCGATCCTGCAGGCGCAGGTTGTCGTAGGCCGCACGAATGCGAAGCGCGAATTCAGACGCCGCCGGCCCGGAGATTCTTTCGCTCAATTTCGCCATAGCCGCGGGCTGGACCGTTTCCGGCTCGATGACGAGACAAATGATGGAGGGATGTTTGCATTCGACGTTGTGGGGAACGTAGGGCGGAACGAGCGCGATCTCGCCGACCAGCTCCGACCCGCCCTGGGTGATCGTGAGGTGTTCGTCGATCGCGGTATAGATGTTGTAGCCACCGCTGGTGCGCTTTCGCGGCCTGCCGAGCAGGCCCGCATAAAACACCCGTTCCGGGCTGATTAGCATCAGCCGTCCGGACTCCCGGCGATCCCTGCGAGTCATGGTCCGTCCCTCCGGGGCATCTGTGCTTGCTGGCGCGCGCCAACGCGGGCTCTCTTGGGGAGCGCTGGGCAGAATACAGAAATCACGCCTGATGTCACCGAGGTAAATATCGGGCGATACTTGGGATTTGCCCGGGTCGTCGGCGGTAGAGGCGGGTCTCAGAAGGTTTGCGCGACCTTCTGCTGCTCGCCTGCGAGAGTCTCGGCAGCCACAGCCCTTTTGTAGCCGTCGCGGGCTTGCAAGCGCTGCCAATAGGCGGTGACGTTAGGGCCGAAATCCTTGGCAAGCCCGATTTTCTCCGCGAGCCGCAAGGCGAAGCCGATCACGATATCGGCCGCGGTAAAACGATCGGCAACGAGCGTCTCTGATTTCGCCATGGCTGCTTCGACTGCCCGCAGCCGGCCCAGGAACCATTTGGCGTAATCGGTAGCGACTTGGGGATTGCGCCGCTCTTCCGGTTCGAGCTGTGAATAGCGCAGCACCAGGGTTTGCGGAAACGTCAGCGTGGCGTCACTGAAATACATCCAATTCAGGAACGCGCCATAGGCCGGCTCGTCGACCCCGACAATCAGCGGCGTCGGGCCATGCCGGGTGCCGAGATAGTGACAAATGCCGGAGGACTCCGTCATTTTCGTCTCGCCCTCGATCATAAACGGAATCGTGCCGAGCGGGTTGATCGCGAGATACTCCTTGGCGAATACCCGAGGCGGGAACGGAAGCATCTTGAGATCGTAAGGCAGCTCCATCTCTTCCAGCATCCATAACGGCCGGAACGAGCGGGCCGCGTGGCAATGATAAAGCTTGATCATCATGCGCTCCGTTACTTGTGCTTCATGGCTGCCAGGCTAGCCATGCGCAACGAACTTATCATAGTCTCACCGTCATCGGGCGCGCATTCGCATGAACCGGTGGCGGGGTATGACCGCGGCAAGCGGATATGCCGAGCGATGGATTGCTTCGCGGAGCCTGTCATCGGGCGCGCATTC
>VAZS01000334.1 GCA_005884855.1 Alphaproteobacteria bacterium
ATCGCTTCGATCTTCGCCTGGACCCGCGGGCTGTCGCATCGCGCCGAGCTCGACAACAACGCGGCGCTGGAGAAATTCGCGCTCACGCTGGAGAGGGTCTGCGTCGACACCGTCGAAGCCGGCTTCATGACCAAGGATCTCGCGCTTCTGGTCGGCGCCGACCAGCGCTGGCTGTCCACCACCGGCTTTCTCGACAAAGTGGCCGAGAACCTCAACAAGGCGATGGCTGGCTGAAAACAGCGAACCTTTGTCGTTCAATTTTCCCCGAGAACCGCTCAGGGAAGCTGTGAACCAGGCGTAGAACGTGAAATCTTGAGCTCTTCCTCATTCATGTCTGCGGAAATTTCCGCAAACAGAGGCGTGGTCAGATAGCGCTCGGCGGTATCAGGAAGCATGCATAAAATGTTTGCTCCCTTTTCCGCCTCGGCGGCGATTCTGAGCGCGCCAGCAAAGGTCGCGCCCCCTGTAATGCCGACAAAGATACCCTCCTTGGCAGCGAGTTCCTTGCTACGTCGAATCGCTTCGGGGCCGGCGATCGGCAGGATGCGATCGACCACCTTCATTGCCATCGCATCGTCGGTGAGCTTGGGGATGAAGTCCGGCGTCCAGCCTTGCATCGGGTGCGGCTTGAATGAGGGATGTGGTGCCGCTGGAGATCCGTCCGGGCTGCGCGACTGCGCGATGCCACTGGCCAGCAGTGGCGCATCTTGCGGCTCGCAAACTATGATCTTGGTTTCCGGACGCTCCTTGGCAAGCACCCGCCCAACGCCCTTTAATGTTCCGCCTGTTCCATAACCCGTAACCCAATAGTCCAACCGCTGTCCTGAAAAATCATCGAGTATCTCACGCGCCGTCGTGCGCGAATGAATGTCGGGATTGGCTTCGTTCTCAAACTGCCGGGTCATGAACCAGCCATGCTTCTTGGCAAGCTCGATGGTCTTGTTGATCATTCCTACAGCGCGCTCAGCAGCAGGCGTCACAATGACCTTCGCTCCGAGAAAGCGCATGAGCTTGCGTCGCTCGACGCTAAATGGTTCTGCCATAGTAAGCACAAGCGGATATCCCTTCGCCGCGCAAACCATCGCGAGACCGATACCGGTATTTCCGCTTGTCGCCTCTATGACTGTCTGGCCAGGCTTAAGCTCGCCCGACTTTTCGGCCGCCTCGATTACCCCGAGAGCCAATCGGTCCTTCACCGAACCAAGAGGGTTGAAAGCTTCAATCTTGACGAAAACGTTTACTCCTGACGGACCGAGGCGGTTGATACGCACGACCGGCGTATTGCCGATTGTGTCATTGATGCTTTGGTAGATCCGACCCATGCCGCTCCTCCAACGTCGTGCGACGAGAAACATTGCGAGCTAGCGCCAAAATTATCCTGACTGGTTTTCGCCGGCAAGGTGACAATCTGAAGCGAATAGTCTGCCTCGCGCTCGAAACTATCGGAACAGGCTGCGGATTTTATTGCACCAAGGGCCCGTCTCGGACATTGTTCCTGGCGATGATCCAGAGCAGGTCAGATAGCGTGAGCTAGACTTTCACCGACCAAGGGGCTTGCTTTGCCCAACGAACGGGTGGAACGGAGATTGGCTGCGGTGCTGGCGGCGGATGTCGCCGGATACAGCCGGTTGATGGGTCGAGACGAAGAGCGCACGCTTGCGCAGTTGAAGACGCTTCGAAAAACTCTCGTCGATCCCGCGATCGCCGCGCACCGTGGCCGTATCGTTAAAAGTACCGGCGATGGCATGCTGGTCGAGTTCGCCAGCGCTGTCGATGCGATACGGTTAGCCGTGAAAATCCAGAGAGACATTGCAACACAAAACGAGAGTTCCGAGCCCGAGTTGAGGCTCGAACTTCGGATCGGAATTCACGTCGGCGACATCATCATCGACGAGGACGATATTTTTGGAGACGGCGTCAATATCGCAGCACGCCTCGAAGGGATCGCCAGGCCGGGCGGCATCTGCATCTCCGATGACGCTCAAAGGCAAGTCCGCGGCAAGATCGATGTGATTTTTGATGACATTGGGGTGCAGAATCTAAAGAACATTGCCGAACCGATGCGATCATGGCACGTGCAACTCGGAGGACAATATGCGGCGGCCCAACTATCCGGACCTCACCATCGCAAAATTCAAGCAGGCAATGGTGTTTTCTCCCACTGTTCTTGATCGCATTGCGGACCACCTTCGAAAACTCGGATTGCCCGAGTGACGGATAAATTGGCCTACTGCCAAGGTGGCCGTTTCGGGAGGGCTCACCCGACTAGAATTTTAATTTGCTTTTAACGGGATAGCCGTAGGTCGTTAACCATCTGGCCGGGCCGAGCTGATATGCAACGCTGAACAAATCCTGAGTTGCGTAAAATTGCTCCAAGCGGTTTCAGTCCTCAAAGACAGTTTGCTGGCTAAGACCCCGCCTGCGGCAAGACTGTGACGGCCTATACAAGTGATCCCAAGGTGGAATATGCGGCTCTATATCTGTTCGTTGGTATCTTCGGCACTGGTAGCCGGACTGGCGTACGCCGCGTCCGCTCAACAGGCTATTCCGGAGCCATCTGAATCGGAGATGAAGTCCTCATTCGGTCAATTCGTCTCGCAACTAGAGTCGAAACCGGCGGCGCAGATTCAGTTCGTTGCGTTTGAAAAGCGCTCCTGCAAGCCAGCCAGCATACAGCGTTATCATTGCAGCTTCACATATTCGACGAATGTGCCAGCGGATAGTTTTTCAATTATCCTGCCGCGCGGCTCTCTTTCCGGCATGTTCTTCGCCGATGATGACGGCCATCTCAAATTTGAGATGGTGATTGGGTAGAGTTGGCAAGAGAACTGCTATGTCGAACGCATCATTGAAATGGGGGCTTGGGCTGGTATTGCTCGGCATGTTAGCCGACACGGTCACTCCCCATCCGCTGCTCGAGGTCAAAAACGAATATCAGTACGAAGGCCTGATCCCGCAGCCAGTTGTGCTGGGTTTCGCCAATGAAAGACAATGGTTATTCGCGCATCGTGAATTTCGAAACCAGTGCGTGCTTGAAGCATTGGCCGAACAAAGAAAGCGATCGGGAAAACCTTTGCAGTTTGTGTCCGCCCGATTGGGCGACGCTATCTCAGTCACTGATCTGCGGTTGCGTCCGAACGACTAGCTCGCGCGAAAAGCCGATTGCAATCTGATGGCGGAGTCCTCGCCTTAAACATCGCGAACGGCTGGCCCGCCTGCCCTGATTATTTATCTTCCCGGGGCTGGTCATCGTGGGCGACCTGCGCAATCTCGGCAATGGCGAGATCGCCCTTTTGCGCCTCCACGCTATCCGCGAGCCGCGCCTTGGCGGTCTTGCGGACATGGGCCGCAAGCGCCGGCATGCGTTCAAGCAGCGCGTGGAAGTCCTGGGCATCGAGCGCTAGCAGCCTGGTCTTGCGCGTTGCGGTCACCGTGCCGCTGCGCTTGGTCCGGTGCAGAAGTGCGATTTCCCCAAAGAAGGTGCCATCGGCAAGCCGGACCCGCTGGTTAGGCAATTCGATTTCGACTTCTCCCGTAGTAATGAAATACATCGACGAAGCGGCGTCGCCCCGCCGAACCAGGACTTCGCCGGCCTCAATGGTCCGGGCCCTCAGCAAACGCATGATGTCGGCGATCTCGGAGGCGCTGAGATGCGAGAACAGCGGCACCCGCGCCAGCATGCCCCAGGTCACAACGAAATCGCGCCGGCGGATCTCGTCCGCAAAGGCGGTGGAAATGATCGCCACCGGCAGCGCGATCATGGTCAGCCCGCCAATGATGGCGAATGCTGAAAACAGCTTGCCCAGCGCCGTGACCGGAACGGCGTCGCCATAGCCGACGGTACCGAGCGTCACGATCGCCCACCACATCGCCTGGGGGATGGTCCCGAACTTCTCGGGCTGCACGTCGCGCTCGATCGCATAAAGCAGCGAGGCGAACACCAGCACCGCCCCCGCCAGGATCACGAGGCAGCCGATCAAGGTTCTGCGCTCGGCATGAAGGGCCGCGAGCAGCGAGCGCATCGCGGGCGAATAGCGCACCAGCTTGAAAAACGGCAACACGCCAAGCAGCATCAGCGTCGAACGGTCTCCGGCGATCAGTACGATTGAGGCGGGCAGGAAAGCCATGAGGTCGATAATGCCGAGGCTGGAGAACGCATAGTCGAGCCGATCCTGCGTCGCCGACAATTTTCTGGGCGAGTGGCCGGCCACGCTCCAGAGCCTGGCAGCGTACTCCAGCGCAAACACCCCTGCTGCGCCAACTTTGATCGCGGTAAGCAGGCCTCCGAAGCGGGCGTCGTATTCGGGAACCGACGCCAGGATCATCGCCAGAACATCAATGATGATGATGCAAACGATCAGCCGCACGAACCGCGAGCCGACCGAGTAAGGCAGGTGATCGTGCTCAAGCAGTTCATAGAGCCGATCCCGCAAATCCGGGTCGCTGAGGCGAGTTCTGCGCGGGAGGATCACCACGACACTGTCCCGAGTTCACGAAGTCCGCTCGTCGCTCAGGAGTCCTCCGGAGCGAAAGACCTTTATGTTTAGCCCGCCCTCGATGCCAGCGCTTTGATGTTCCTCAACCTCTATCGGACGATGCGAGAACTTGAGAACGCGTTAGGCGCTAGCCATTGCTTTTTCGATAGCGGCGAGGGCCGCGTCTGCTTTGGAGCCATAAGGCCCGCCGGCCTGCGCCATGTCAGGCCGTCCGCCACCGCCCTTGGCTCTTGAGATCTTTCATCTCGATGCCCTCAACGGAGCGCGCCAACAGCTTGACGTTTCCGACTTCGCGGACGCCCAAATCTGCGGCCGAATTATTGGACGCTGACGCCCCGCCGCCCAGCGCCAGCTTCTTGCGCGCCTCCGACAATTCGCGCTCCAGCTTCTTCCGTTCTTCCATCAGGGAAGCGATGCGCGTTGGCACCTCCTCGAGCGAGGTGCGCAGTTCCATGGCCGCGGTCCTGGCCAACGCCATTGTCTCGTTGGCGTGTTTGCGGGCGTGGTGGCCGGTTAGCGCCTCGATACGGCGAACACCTGAGGCAACCGCGCTTTCGCCGGTGACCGAGATCAGGCCGATATCGCCGGTCCTGCGCACATGGGTGCCGCCGCACAATTCCACCGACCAGCCGAGCGCGTTGCTGCCGTGCTCGCGCGCCGTCTTGCCCATCGAAACCACGCGGACCTCTTCGCCGTATTTTTCGCCGAACAGAGCGCGCGCGCCAGCCTCACGGGCCTCCTCCACCCCCATCAACCGTGTCGTGACTTCGTCATTTTCCAGGACCACGTCGTTGGCGATATCCTCGATGCGGCTCATTTCGTCCGGCGTGATCGGCTTCGGATGCACGAAGTCGAAGCGCAGCCGATCCGGCGCCACGAGTGAGCCGCGCTGCGCGATATGATCGCCGAGCACCTGCCGCAATGCCTCATGTAACAAATGGGTCGCGGAGTGATTGGCGCGAATCGAGGACCGCCTGGTGTGATCGACCGCTAACAACAACGCGGTGCCCGGCTTGAGAGTACCCTGCTCCACCGTGCCGAGATGCACAAAGAGATCGCCGGCCTTTTTCTGAGTGTCGGTGACACGAAACCGCGCGCCCTCGCCAGTCATCAAGCCGGTGTCGCCGACCTGGCCTCCCGACTCGGCATAAAATGGCGTCTGGTTGAGAACGATGGCGCCGGACTCGCCGGCCTTCAGGCTTCCGACCTCGTTACCGTCTTTGACCAGCGCGGCGACGACGCCTTCGGCGGTCTCGGTCTCGTAGCCA
>VAZS01000335.1 GCA_005884855.1 Alphaproteobacteria bacterium
TCGGGCCGCCGAACTCGATATATTTCTCGCGGCGAAACGCCACGCAGCCGTTGCCGCCGTCGCCGGAGCGGATATAGACTTTTGCCTCATCGAGAAATTTCATGCCCTATATCTATGGCAGCGGCGTCGCTGCGGCAACCTCCAGCTTCCCGCAAAATCGCGGAAAACCGCAGTATTTTCCGGCGGTTCGTCACCATGCGCACCGACAAAAACGAGCCGCCGCTGGCTAAGCCTCGACAAACCGGCGACGGATCAGGAACTTCTGTAGGCCCTCCAGCACCAATTCACGGCGTTGATTGAACACGGTGCTGCGCAAACTCACCACCCCGGTAGAGCGGCCGGGCAGCAGCTCGGTCACTTCGAGCGCGGGATAAATCGTGTCGTCGGCAAACACCGGTTTGAGAAACCGGCTCGATTGCTCGAGAAAACCGACCAGCGATTGCTCGACCAAAAACGGAAACAGCCCGGCGCCCGGCGCGGTGTGGATCAGCGTCTGAAAGCCATGCGCGAGCAGGTTCGGCATGCCGCGGGCTCGGCAGTACTCGACATCGTAATGCACGGGATGAGTATCGCCGCTCGCGGTTTGAAAAGCGGCAAACACCGCTGTGGTCATGGTGCGGCTGGGAAGGACGAATCGCTCGCCGAGCACAAAATCCTCAAACCAGCGTTGTTGCGGCACCATGCGGTGCGCCGCGGGGTCGAACTCGGTCATAATGGGGTTCCTGCGTGCATGTGAGGGTGTTGATCTAGGGATATCACAGAGTGCCGCGGCTGCGACCATTAGCTCAAATCGTCATGCCCGGGCTTGTCCGGGCTTGTCCCAGGCATCCACGTCCTTAAAACTCCCGGCCCAAACAACGTGGATGGCCGGGACGTCTAGTGCGAAGACGCGCTTCGCGCTTATCCCCGGCCATGACGGATAATAACAATCAGCAGCCTCATGACTTTCCTCGCAAAACCGTCGATCCCTGACGAACGCTCCGCGCCTCTCGCCGGCATCGGATTGATGCTGTTGTCGATACTGATGTTCTCGTGCGGCGATGCGCTGGGCAAGTTCATGGTGGCGACCTACTCGCTTGGACAATTGCTCTGGTTGCGCGCTTGCGCGGCGCTGATCGTGCTGTTGCCTATGATTTGGCGCAATCGCGCAGATTTCGCTCGGCTTGAGCGGCCCTGGCTGCAATTGCTGCGGGTCACGCTCTCTACTGTCGAAGTCGCGGCGTTTTTTCTGGCGACCGTCTATTTGCCGCTTGCCGATGTCGTCACCTACTATCTGGCCTGTCCAATTTTCGTCACCGCGTTGTCGGCCATCGTGCTGCGGGAGCGTGTCGGCTGGCGGCGCTGGAGCGCGGTTCTGATCGGGTTCTGCGGCGTGTTGATTGCGCTGCGTCCATCGTCGCAAACCGTAAGCTGGCCTGCGATGATCGCGCTCGGAGGCAGCTTCTCGTTTGCGTTGCTGATGCTGATAACCCGCTCGTTGCGGGCGACGCCGGATGTCGTGCTGGCGTCCTCACAATTCGCCGGCACCTTCGCCCTCGGCGCGGTGATGTCGCCGTTTGGTTGGATCACGCCGGATCTCGGCAGTCTTGTCCTGTTCGCCGCAGCGGGATGTATCTCGGTGAGCGCGCTACTATGCGTCAATCGTTCGCTGAAGCTTGCACCGGCGAGCGTGGTCGTGCCCTATCAATACTCGATGATCGTGTGGGCCGTGATGTTCGGCTACGTCGTGTTTGGCGACAAGCCCTCGGTGGCGACAATCGCTGGCGCCGCGATCATCATCGGCGCCGGACTGTACATTTTTCTGCGCGAGCGGAAGCTCGGACGCGGCGAGACGGTGGTCAGCCCGCCGGTTTGAGAGTCAACTGTAAACGCCAAGCCAACGGCGTAGCTAGCGCCCCCGCCTTGTCGAACGGCCCCAGTTCTTCAGCGAGGACCAGACGCTACGGGACAGGCGGAAGCAATCGACCGGTGTCGATGATCCCAATGCCAGGAAGCGGTGCAGTTCGACGCCGCTCCACTGGAAGCCGCACTTCTCCAGAATGTTGCGCGACGCGGGGTTGGTGACCCGCGCGCCAGCGATCAACTGCTCGATGTCGAATTCCTCGAAGGTGAAATCGATCACCGCACGCGCCGCTTCGGTGGCAAAGCCCTGGCCCCAGTGCTCGACACCGAGCCAGTAGCCGAGTTCGGGAGCGTCCGCCTGGTGCCAGTCGATCCCGACAACCCCGATCGGCAACAGATCGTTTTCGACCAAAAACACGGTATCGCTACCCTCGCTCGCGGTTCTGCGCACGAACTCGATCGCGTCGTCCTGCGAATACGGGTGTGGCAGGCGACGGGTATTCATCGCAATGCGGCGATCGTTGGCGAGACGCGCGATTGCTTTTACGTCCGCGAGCGTCGGCGTGCGCAGAAGCAGCCGTTCGGTCTCGAGGACGCAGGGACTGGCCTCGCGCAATGTCGGAGTGATGATATCCTGCAGCATGTCGGGCTCCTGTATGCGAAAGTAAGACGCAATTTCAATTGTGTGCGAGTTCGGGTGCCAGAGCCGATGCCCAGCCTGACCAATAGCGCGCAACAAAAAAGGAAGGCCGGTTTCCCGCCTCCCTTTGGAGCCTCTTAAGCTCCGCCGGTTCAACAGGACCCGGCGGACTCATTTATCCACCGTCTACTCGGCCGCAGTTTCCGTCATCGGTACAACTGATACGAAAGTGCGGCCGTTGGCTCGTGCACGAAATTCGACATGGCCTTCGACCTTGGCGAACAGCGTGTGGTCGGTGCCCATTCCGACATTAAGGCCGGGATGCCAGGTGGTGCCGCGCTGGCGCGCAATGATGTTGCCGGGGATCACGTGTTCGCCGCC
Organism: Alphaproteobacteria bacterium; assembly: GCA_005884855.1. Taxonomy (GTDB): domain Bacteria; phylum Pseudomonadota; class Alphaproteobacteria; order Rhizobiales; family Xanthobacteraceae; genus Bradyrhizobium. Next base: position 2,864 of record VAZS01000335.1, read on the forward strand.
ATAGGCTTTGATCCCGAGCCGTTTGCCCGCCGAATCACGCCCGTTTCGCGATGAACCGCCTGCTTTTTTGTGAGCCATAGCCCGTCTCCAAACTTCGCCGTATCTCTAAACCAATTCCGTGACGGAATCATTTCACTTTTAAGTCGCGCTTCACTTTTTAGAAGCTTTGCCCTTTGCGGCCGGTTTCTTCGGCGGGGCTTTCTTGGCCCCAGGCTTGGCGCGCGGCTTCACTGCCGCCTTCTTGGCGACCGCTGCCTTGGCCGGCGCCTTCTTGCTGGCGCTCTTTGGCGCTTCGTCTTCGGCTTCAACGGGCGAAGCCGCAACCGGCTTTTCCTTCTTCGGCCGCGGCCCGACCGTCGGCTGCTTGTTGTCGGTCAGGATCTCGGTGATGCGCAGCACCGTAATCTCGTCGCGATAGCCGCGCTTGCGGCGCGAATTCTTGCGGCGGCGCTTCTTGAACGCGATAACCTTCGGCCCGCGCTTGTGCTGCAGCACCTCGGCCGCAACCGTGGCGCCAGGCACCGTTGGCACCCCAAGCACCGGCTGGTCGCCGCCGACCAGCAACACTTCGCCAAGCTGCACGATCGTCCCGACGTCGCCGGCGATCTTGCCTATCTCGAGCACATCATCCGGAACGACACGGTACTGCCGGCCGCCGGTTTTGATGACTGCGAACATCGTTTTATTCCTTCGTGTTCGATCCCGGCCTCGGACGGGTCCGGGCCGGCTTTTTCTTCAGTCGTTATGGATTCAATTTCCGCCCGATCGGGGAGCGATCCCTCGAAGCCGCGCAAAAATAAGCGGCGCGAGGAATTCCCGCGCCGGGTGCCGGGACTTATAGCCGCGGAAGGGCGCGAGTCAAGGAAAACCGGCCTGAAGACCGGCCAAACATCAGCAATCCGGGCATTTTTGAGCCGGATCGGCTCATTCCGGACAGGGGCGCGATGCGCCCTGATGCAACCATTGGATTCGCTGGCCGTTGTCTGCACGACGTCCGACCGGGCCAGGGAAACAATGGCAGAAGAGATCGTAATCACAACGGGCATCGCCCGTCACGGCGCAAGTCGTCTGCCCTCGGTGGAGGTGGACAGCTTCAATCTTGAGTTGAAAGACGACGACGGCTTCCTCGGCGACCGCGCCAGCAAGGGCGCGTTCCGGCAAATTCTGGATACGCTCCGCAAGCCGCTGAAGAAAGCCGGCGAGGATCCTCTCGGCAGGAAGTCCGCCGAGGCGATGGGCAAGAGCGCGCTGGATGAGGCGCTGATGGGGGACGACATCCATGCCGCGGCGCTGGTGCATGGCGCGATCGAGGAATTCGCCCAGGAACTCGCTTATGTGACCGAGCGCTTTATGAAGAGCAAAGCTTGGGCCGGCACGGAACGGATCGTGGTCGGCGGCGGTTTTCGCGAAAGCCGGGTCGGCGAACTTGCGATCGCACGCAGCGCCATCATCCTCAAGGCGGAAGGCTTCAAGGTCGACCTGATGCCGATCCGCTATCATCCTGATGATGCCGGGCTGATCGGTTGCCTGCATCTGGCGCCATCGTGGATCTTCG
>VAZS01000336.1 GCA_005884855.1 Alphaproteobacteria bacterium
ACACTAGAAAGTCTACGCATGGCTATGTGTTCTTGATCAATGGAGGAGCAGTCTCCTGGAAATGCAGACGCCAAACAGTGGTAGCACTGTCATCAACCGAAGCAGAGTATATTGGATACTCTGAGGCAGCAAAGGAGGCTATATGGCTTCACAGAATCCTTGCAGAAATCGACCAACGAATTCCTATAGACGAAGATGAAGACCTGAGCAAGTGGGGGCAAGCCCCAGCGTCAATCTATGTGGACAACCAAGGTGGAATTGACCTTGCCAATAACCCAAAGTACCATGATCGAACCAAACACATTGATATCAGGTACCATTTCATCAGGGACGTCACTCAGAAGGGACTGGTTGACCTTATCCATCTACCTTCTAATGACAACACAGCAGACATACTCACAAAGTCATTACCAAGAGAGAAGTTTGAAGAGCATAGGACAAATATGGGTCTAAGCACAGTTATGAAGTCGCTCTAGGGCTGCAGGCAGTACTCTTCCTCCTGTTCTGAGGTTTTTCCCATGAAGGTTTACTCAGAAATATAGGGGGTTTAATGAGGCTGCAGGATAAAGGGTAATAGCAATGTACACTCGTCAGACTCAGGAGTCCTAGAGTGAGTGGGGGTGTTGGAATGATAGAAAGACTCGCAGTAAGACTTGCTGGAAGTCTTGTGGCCGCAGGACACAAGGCTGTCAAGGGGTGCAGCCTGAGGCACTATGTAAGGCTGAAATCACACAAGGCTGTATAATATATATAGATAGCGAGCTCCCCACTAAGTAAGAATCAAGCAACAAGAATTCATCTACTCTCTGCATTTTCAACAGGTTATGAGCCCGGCAAGCTGCTGAGTATATCGCTGCGAACTAGTTTTATTGTCCTTCACCAAACACAGCTACCATCAACATGCCTACGAACCTCAGTGCCTCAGAAACATATAGGAGCAAGTATGGCGATGCCCCAAAGCTCAACACCACGAATTACCATGCTTGGAGTACTGCTCTTATGTACATCCTACGAGCTGCACAAGCCTGGCGAATTGTTATAGGTGAAGAGCAACCCCCTGAAGCTCCCAGAAATACTGCATCAGCTATACAAGAACGCTATGAAGAAAAGAGGGATAAGTTCAATGTTCGCTATGACATAGCAGCTGCAACACTCTACCACTCATGTACATCAACTGTACAACCTTACATCACTGGCGACAGCAACCCTGCTACCATATGGAAGACTCTCAAGGATCGCATGGATCAAACATCAAATGAAAATGGCCCTGTTTTGCTACGAGAGCGCCTGCACAAGGAGAAATTTAATGCTGACGAATCTATATCAACATACATATCAAGGATCCTTACCTACAGAGAGCAGCTTGCTCATACAACACAATCGCTCTCAGATAATGAGGTGGTCTCTCACCTCATCACCAACCTTCCAAAGTCCTGGCATTTCATCAGAACCATCATATCCAATCAGCCAGCGGCTGTCAAGACGCTAGACTATGTTATCAACACTCTCATCAACTATGAGACCGAACTGCAAGAAGATGAGGCTGAAAAGCCAACCAGTAATGCCCTATTCGTCAGGAGAGATACTGGACAAACTCAAACTCCCCAAGGACAACGACGAAGCCAAGGATGGGCTAGAAGTAATGGAAATAGGGGTAGAGGAGGGCGAATCCATAGGACCAATTACAGACAGAATCTAGTAGTATGCTGGTACTGTCTGAAACATGGTCATAAAGAAAAGGACTGCCAGACCAAGAGGCTGGCCACAGAGGCTAGGGGAAGGAGGCTACGATCTGGTGACATGGAGGCAAATGTAGCACAGATTCAGGCACTTGTAGCTCATGCTACTATATCCAGAAACGCCACAACAACACCAGGCAGTTGGTATATCGATTCTGGCGCTACAGATCACCTCTGTTCATCTAGAACAACTTTTTCAACGCTCAGGGGCCTTCCAGCACCAGTACCAATTCGCATGGGCAACAACACAACAGCTATAGCTACTGGAAAAGGGATAGTTATCCTAGGCAACAAAAACCACGCTCTAAGACTCACTAATGTCTTGTTTGTTCCTGACATTCGCTATAACCTTCTCTCAGTAGGCAGACTTGACAACAGTCACTACAATGTCCTATTTGGTCGAGGGAAATGCTCAGTATTCGATCAAGGAGGGAAAACGCTGGCTGTAGCCTACTTGAATGGTGGTCTATATCAATTTCAGCAGTCACAAGCTATAGCAAACATAGCTACAACTGGACCAAAGATCCTACGAATTGAATCAAAGGCTTTACCAATAGATCTATGGCATCGACGCCTTGGACATCTACATCATGATGCAGTTAAGCAACTCTCTGCTATGGCAGATGGAGTCAGAATTACTTCAGATTCGAAGCAGTCCCTTTGCAGGCCATGTCTAGAAGGCAAGCAGCATAAGACATACAACAAACTACCTTCTACAAGAGCTAGTCAGCATCTAGAGCTTATTCACTCCGACTCCTGTGGCCCCTTTTCAACACCCTCAATCAACAACAGCAAGTATATGATTCTATACATAGATGACTATACTAGAATGACATGGGTTTACTTTCTGAAGACCAAGACATCGTCAGAGGTTACTAGGGTCTTTATGGAGTTCAAGGCTGCAGTGGAAACAGCAACTGGATCTAAAATTCAGCGATTCAGGAGTGACAATGGAAAAGGGGAATATGACAACAAAGCATTCAGGGACATCCTCTCCAGCGGAGGGATCTCCTTTGAGCCTTCAGCCCCCTATACCCAGAATCAGAATGGTGTTAGTGAACGCAAAATCAGGTCAATTGTTGAGAAAGCAAGATGCATGCTACATGATGCTAGCCTAGGAGCGAGGTTCTGGGCAGAAGCAGTAAGCACTGCAGTTTACTTACTCAATAGGAGTCCAACTAGGGCGCTAGAGGGTCAAACCCCTTATGAGGCATGGTATGGCTCAAGACCTAGCTTACATCACCTACGAAGATTTGGCTGCAATGCCTTTGTACATGTTCCTCCTGAGAAAAGGAAGAAACTGCAAGCAAAGTCAAGATGCTGCGTTATGCTTGGCTATGTGCACAATACGACGAAACTATGGAGGGTATGGGACCCTGTTCAGAGGAGCATTGTAAATGCTGCCAACGTTGTTTTCGATGAGGAAAATGCCTCAGCGGCTGGAACATTGTTAGAGCAAGCAATGACGAGCCCAAATGCACTGCTAGAAGAAGCAGATGAAACCCAAGATGGGGTTTTCGAGTCAGATGATGACATGACCATGGACTTGGATGTCATGGGGTCTCATGAACATATGATTACTACGCCTGTACACAGTGCTGTCATGCCTGTACACAGTGCTGCCACATCTGTACACAGGGCTGCTACGCCTGTACACAGTGAGGCTGTAGATGCAGATAGGCAGTCTACAAGAAGGGAGCCTGTGAATTCAAACGTCACAGCACCTTCACAAGAGTCAGCAGACGTGCTGAGGCGGTCTACAAGGACGCGCCTGCCCCCTAAATGGCACTCTATGTTTATGGCTCAGGTACAGGACCACTCTGACGAACCAACTAGCTACTGGGACGCAGTGGGATGTGCTGAGCATGCTCAATGGCAGAAAGCTATTGATGAAGAGTACGCTTCTCTTCAGAAGAACTCTACATGGAGTCTTGAGAGACTACCACCAAACAGAAAGGCTATTGCATGCAGGTGGGTTTTCAAGAAGAAAATCAATGCTGACAACTCTATAAGGTACAAAGCCAGACTCGTCATTAAGGGGTATGAGCAAAGAGAGAGCATTGACTACGATGAGACATTTGCCCCTGTTGCAATGTTCAAGACCCTTCGAATACTGCTGGCGCTTGCAGCCCAAGAGGACTGGGAGATACACCAGATGGACGTCAAATCGGCATTCTTACACCCCAGAATTAACGAAGAGGTATATATGGCTCAACCAGAAGGATTTCAACAAGGAGACCTTGTCTGCCGACTACATAAGGCATTATATGGCCTCAAGCAAGCACCACGAGCCTGGCATACAGACATCAATGGATTTCTACAGAGCATTGGCCTACGAAACTCTACAGCAGATCCCAACCTATACATGGACAATAATATTCTATTGCTATTGTTTGTTGATGATGCTCTCATATTCTCAAAAGGGGTAAAACCCCTGAATGAGTTGAAGTGTCAGCTCTCTCAGAAATATGAGATGACAGACCTAGGAGAGGTTCAACAGTTCTTAGGCATACAAATTTTTCGAAATAGAGCAACTAGGACCATCCAGATATGCCAGTCAACATATATTCGCAAGATTCTTACCAAGTTTGGAATGGACAAGTGTAATGGGATATCAACACCTATGGAGCAAACAGTTCTTCGAAGCAACAATTCTACATCATCTCTGGAGGACCAGCATTATTACCAGTCAGTGGTTGGCAGCGTAATGCATGCAATGCTTGGAACTCGAGTTGATCTGGCATATTCAGTGTCAACATTGAGCAAGTTCAACATCAATCCAGCTGATGAGCATCTTGTGGCGGCTAAGAGGGCACTCAGATACCTTCAGCCCACGTCTAACTTTGGGATAACCTACAGAGGCAAAGGAAAGGCTAGAGATGTAACTGGCTTTTCAGATGCAGATTGGGGAAGTGATAAAGACACTAGAAAGTCTACGCATGGCTATGTGTTCTTGATCAATGGAGGAGCAGTCTCCTGGAAATGCAGACGCCAAACAGTGGTAG
>VAZS01000337.1 GCA_005884855.1 Alphaproteobacteria bacterium
CGGTGCACCTGCGTTATCTGCTCTCGGCTGAAGGCGACGAATTTCCCGGATCGCGGGAGTTGGGGCGCCACCACGGCCATCGCACCACTTTAAGTGTCCCCCTGTTGCGCGAGGGCGATAGCATCGGGGTGATCGTCCTACGGCGTAACGAAGTCCATCCATTCAGTGAAAGGCAAATCAAGCTGCTACAGACCTTTGCCGACCAGGCGGTGATCGCCATCGGCAATGTGCGGATGTTCGAAGAGGTGCAAGCAAAGACTCGCGACCTTTCCGAGGCCCTGACCTATCAGACGGGGAGCGCAAACATTCTCAGCGTGATTGCATCCTCGCCCACCGATGTCGAACCGGTTCTCAAGGCAATTGTTGAGAGTGCATGCGAACTTTGCGAAGCCTACGATGCTGTGCTTGTCCTGAAGCACGACGGGGAGCTGTGGGTTGGTGCGCATCAGGGCCAGCTTCCGCTAAATCGAACGAAATGGCCATACGACCGTGGCAGCGTATCCGGGCGATCGATGGCCGATCGATTACCGGTGCACGTCCATGATGTCAGTCTCGAAAACACAGAATTCCCCATCGCGCAGGAGATGTCGAACCGAGATGGAGGTCGCAGCGTTCTGGGAGTCCCAATGCTTAGTGAACGCGAGAGCATCGGGGCAATCGTGCTTCGACGCACTGAAGTGCATCCATTCACTGAAAAGCAAATCAAGCTGCTACAGACCTTTGCCGACCAGGCAGTAATCGCCATCGGCAATGTGCGGATGTTCGAACAGGTGCAGGAGCGAACCAAGGAACTTTCCAGGTCGCTCGATGATCTGCGCACCGCGCAAGATCGCCTGATTCAGACAGAAAAGCTTGCTTCGCTCGGTCAGCTCACCGCCGGCATTGCGCACGAGATCAAAAATCCGCTCAATTTCGTCAATAATTTCTCGGCGCTGTCGATGGAACTGGTGGACGAACTGCATGACGTGCTCAAGCCCACGGCGCTCGACAACAAAACACGGGAAGGAACAAACGAGCTGACCCAGATGCTGAAAGCCAACCTTGAAAAGGTCGTACAGCATGGAAAGCGCGCCGACTCGATCGTCAAGAACATGCTGCTGCACTCGCGCGAGGGCTCGGGCGAACGCAGGCCTGTCGACGTCAACTCGCTGGTCGCGGAGAGCCTCAATCTTGCCTATCATGGCGCCCGAGCCGAGAAGCAGGATTTCCAGATCAGGCTGGACCAGAACTTCGATCCAGCCGCCGGCGAAGTCGACCTGTTCCCACAGGAGATCACGCGAGTGCTTCTCAACCTGATTTCAAACGGATTTTACGCGGCAACGAAACGCAGAACCGAAATGAGCAACGGCTATGAGCCCACGCTTTCTGCCGCAACGAAAAATCTGGGCGATAGGGTTGAAATCCGGATTCGCGACAATGGCGCCGGCATTCCCGCTGACGTCAAAGAAAAAATGTTCAATCCATTTTTTACAACCAAGCCGCCCGGCGAAGGAACGGGTCTTGGTCTCTCACTCAGCCATGATATCATCGTGAAGCAACATGCGGGATCGATTGAGGTAGACACCCAACCGGGTGAATTCACGGAATTCAGGCTTATTCTTCCGCGTACCTCAAGCCACAGCAAAGTCGGAACAATCACGTGAGCTTTCTTATTCTCGTCGTTGACGACGAACCAGATGTCGAGATGCTGTTTCGGCAGCAATTCAGGCGCGACCTCCGCGCCGGTCGCTTCCACATGGATTTTGCGCAATCAGGGGACAAAGCCCTGCAGCGCATCAGTGATGCCGACGGCGCATCGTTGATCCTGATTTTGTCCGACATTAACATGCCGGGAATGACCGGGCTTGAACTCTTGCCGAAGGCGAAAGCAGCGCGGCCGGACGTTCCCGTGATCATGATCACGGCTTACGGAGACGCAGACACCCGGCGGAAAGCCATCGAAGGCGGCGCTGAGGCACTCCTGACCAAGCCGATCGATTTTCAGTTGCTTCGAAGCGAAATCGACAACCGTGTCGGGGTCTCCGGATAACGGAGTTATCGCGCAAGACAGGCGAGTCTATCCCCCATAGCTCTGCACCAGGCTGCCCGCCACCAGCGACCAGCCGTCGACCAGCACGAAAAAGATCAGCTTGAACGGCAGCGAGACCACTACGGGCGGCAGCATCATCATGCCCATCGACATCAGGACGGATGCGACCACGAGGTCGATGATCAGAAACGGCAGGAACAACAGAAAGCCGATCTCGAAGGCGCGCTTCAGCTCGGAGATCATGAAACCCGGCACCAGAATCCGCAGCGACATGTCTTCCGGCGTTGCCGGCGGCGCCTCGCCGGACAGATCCATGAACAGTTTCAGATCCTTTTCGCGAACGTTCTTCTGCATGAACCCGCGCAGCGGCACCGAGGCTCGCTGCAACGCGTCCTCGACGCCAATCTGGTTCGCGACCAGCGGCTTGATGCCGTCGTCGTAGGATTTCTGCAGCACCGGGCCCATCACGAACGCGGTCAGGAACATCGCAAGCGCGATGATCACCGAATTCGGCGGCGCGGTCGCGGTACCGAGTGCGGTGCGCAATAACGACAGCACGACCACGATCCGGGTGAATGACGTCATCATGATCAAAATCGACGGCGCAATCGACAGCACGGTCAACAGCGCGATCAGTTGGATCGCGCGCTCGGTAACCCCGCCGTTGCCCTGGCCGAGATTGATGCTGATATCTTGCGCGAGCGCCGGATCGGCGAGCGATCCGGCGGCTGTCAGTATGAAAAGAAATAATACTCTACGCGGGAATGGCGCCGATCTCACGAAGGGGTCTTTGGGCGGCCCAGCAGGGACGCCATCTCGTCTTCGAGATTTTCAAAGCCGCTCTTCGGAGAGGGCGCGGCGGCCGGCGCGGTGACCAAAGGCTCGTTGCGGGGCGCTGCGCGATTAGGCGGTGGTTCGGGCGCCACCGATGGCGCGCCAACCCTCGGTTCGCCGCCATCGCCTGCCGGCCGACGAAGCGCGGCTTCCAGGCGTTGCGCCATTTCTGCGAGATTTTGGTCCGCGGCGGCAATTGCGGGCGAGGGTGTCGGCGCGGTGGCCCGTTCCGGTGCGCGCACCGTGGGCGCTTTCGGAGGCTCGCTCGGGCGTGGCGCGCGTTGGATCAGGGGTTCGTTGCGCGATGTCAGGCGCGAAGGCATCGGTTCGCCGCGCAGCTCGGGGCGAGGCTCCGGACGCCCAGGCGGATTGCCGAGCGGCTCGGGCGTGAATCCCGTCAAAGGATCGCCGCGCCGTTCCGAGACCGCTGCCGCGCGGCGGCTCTCGTCGGCGAAAGAGGCTCGTATCGGCCGCTGCGGCGGCTCCGCCATTTTCGGTTCCGCGTGATCGAAGAACTCGGATTTGGCGCCCTCGCCATCCGTCCATGCCGCATCGGGCAGCGGCGCAATCCGCGGCGCCGGTTCGGCCGCCCCGACTCCAGCACGCTGCGGCAACTGATCCCGTCCGGGCAGCGCGCGCACGATATTGGATTCCACGACGACATCTGTCGGTCCGCCGATCATCAGCAAGTGTTCGATGTTGTCGCGCCGGACCAGTACCAGCCGCCGGCGTCCATCCACGGCGGCGGCATCGATCACCGCCAGACGCGGCATCCGCCCGCGCGTTGTATTGGCGCCGAGGCGGTTACCGGCGAATCGGCGAACCAGCCAAGCGGCGGCCCCGATCAGCGCGAGAACCGCTACAAATGCGAAAAAAAATGTCACTGCCTGCATGCTCGTCCTCGGCAAATAGCGCTTTATTGTCTCTCGTTCGTCGCGCACGGCTCGCAAGCGACGCAACAGACCGCGAAAAGCGCTGAGAAAGGCCTAATGGTTAATACGCCGCGGCAGAAGCTGCCGCCCCGCAGTCTTAATAACCTATGAATCGGCTGGGCCAAAACGACTTCTTGGCATTCCAAGTCCAATGATGTGCTTGGTTAACGGAGCTTTCGTGGCGAAAATGCGCACAATCGATCCTTAGCGGGCGAATCCGCGAGCGAATGTCTGCGTCCATAACCGCACATCTTAACCCCCTGTTAACCATGCACACGGCAAATTCTGCCTACCCTGAGGGCGTCGTACCCGCAGGCGAGGGGAGCGGCGGCCGATGTCCATCAACGATCTTCCGGTGTTGTCGGCGCTACGCACCAAGATGCAGTGGCATCAGGAGCGTCAGCGCGTTCTGGCCGAAAACGTCTCCAACTCCGACACGCCCAATTTCAAGCCGCGTGACCTGGTCGAGCCGAAATTCGAAAGCACCGGCGCAAGCACGGGCTCGACGGGAGCGCTGGCGATGTTGCGCACCAGCACCTCGCATATCGCGCCACCGGGCGGCGGGCAAACCTTCGAACAGAACCGCAAGGCGGTTTTCCAGACGAGGCCTGCCGGCAACGCCGTCACTCTGGAAGACGAGATGCTCAAGGTGTCCGCCAACCAGATGGACTATGCCGCGGTGACCTCGCTCTACAGCAAGAGCCTGCATCTTTTGAAGACCGCGATCGGCAAGGGCTAAACGCCGGACCAGGAACTGAGGGAACGACATCATGGCAAACGACGGAGGAGACTTCACCCGCTCGATGGGCATCGCGACATCGGGGCTGCGTGCGCAAGCGGGGCGGATGAGGGTGATTTCGGAAAACATCGCCAATGCCGATTCAACGGCATCGACCGCGGGAGGCGATCCGTACCGCCGAAAAGTCCCGACGTTTTCCTCAGCACTCGACCGCATGCTGGATGCGAAGGTGGTTGCGCTTGGCAGGATCCGCCCAGACGGTTCGGCGTTTCGGGTCAAGCACGACCCCGGCAATCCCGCGGCCGACGCCGCTGGA
>VAZS01000338.1 GCA_005884855.1 Alphaproteobacteria bacterium
GGTCGATTTGCCCGCCCCGGAGGGGCCGACAATCGCGACCGTCTTGCCGGCCGGCACATCGAAGCTGAGGCCCTTCAGGATCGGGCGCTCCGCCTCGTAAGCAAACCGCACGTCTTCGAAGCGCACATTACCCGACGTGACAACCAGTGGCCGGGCGCCGGGAACATCCTTAATCTCCGGGTCTCGCGACAGCACGTTGAACATCTTTTCGATGTCTATAATCGCCTGCTTGATCTCGCGATAAACCATGCCCATAAAATTCAAAGGTTGATAGAGCTGGATCATCATGGCGTTGACCATGACGAAATCGCCGACCGTATTCTGTCCGTTGCGCACTCCGATCGCGCACATCAGCATCGTGGCGGTCAGGCCGGCGGTGAAAATGATAGCCTGCCCGGTGTTGAGAACCGCAAGCGAGGTGTACGTTTTGACGCTGGCCTGCTCGTAGCGCTGCATCGAGCGGTCGTAGCGCGCGGCTTCGCGTTCTTCGGCGCTGAAATATTTGACCGTTTCGTAGTTCAAAAGCGAATCGATGGCCTTGGTGTTCGCCTCGGTGTCGGAATCATTCATGGTCCGGCGAATCTCGATCCGCCATTCGGTCGCGACGTAGGTGTAATACATGTAAATCACGACCGTGATCATGGTCACGAGCACATAGCGCCAGTCGAACTTCCACAGCAGCACGGCCATCAGCAGCGAAACCTCGACGATGGTCGGAATCAGCTGCAAGATCACCATGCGCACAATAACTTCGATGCCGGTGCGGCCACGCTCCAGCACCCGGGTCAATCCGCCGGTCTTGCGCTCGAGGTGAAAGCGCAGCGACAGTTCGTGCATGTGCACGAAAGTGCGATAGGCGAGCTTGCGGACTGCATGCATGGCTACGCGGGCAAACAGCCCGTCACGCCACTGGGTGAAAACCGCCATCAGCACGCGCACGGCGCCGTAGCTCAAGGTCATGATCAGCGGTGAGGCGATCAGCCACAGGGGCCAGTTCGACGGTTGCACCGGAGCGGTATCCGCCCCGGTCAGCGCGTCGATTGCCCACTTGAACGTGAAAGGCACGGAGAGCGTTGCCAGCTTAGCCACGAGCAGCAACAGCATCGACCAGACCACGCGCATCTTGAGATCGATGCGATCGCCAGGCCAGATGTAGGGCCACAAATGCAACAGCGTCCCGCTAAGGGTCGCGTTTTCGGCTGGATTGTTTGAGAGCGGCGGCGATTCGCCGGTGCCTGGGGCCGAGTCGGGTTGAGCCATCAATGAAGAGCCTAGGGATCGCCATCGCGCGTTTGTTGTTCTGTGTTGTGCCCGTCATATAGAGCGTTTGAATGCCGCATGCACCCTCGCGGGGCGGAATTCTTCGTGATTCGCGCTATTAATGACGATTCAATGGTTGAGGGCGAAAGCGAGAGGCTTGACGCTCTTACGCTGCAGTGCCACATGCGCAACATGGTCAGCAAAATCAGGACTGTCTGCGTCTATTGCGGCTCCGGCCCCGGCACAAATCCCCGCTTTGTCGAAGCAGCCATTTCATTCGGAAAACTGCTTGCCGAGAACGGCATCCGCCTTGTGTATGGCGGCGGCTCGATCGGCCTCATGGGCGCGGTAGCGACATCTGTTTTGGATCACGGCGGCACGGTTACAGGCATCATTCCCGACTTCCTCACCTCCCGCGAGAACGCGCTGACGCGCGTTCAGGAAATGATCGTCACGCCCGACATGCACGAGCGAAAGCGACTGATGTTCGAGCGTTCCGACGCGTTCGTGGCGCTGCCAGGCGGCATTGGCACGCTGGAAGAACTGGTCGAGCAACTCACCTGGAAGCAACTCGGCCGGCACAGCAAACCGGTGCTGCTCGCCAACATCGACGGCTTCTGGGAACCATTGCTCGCGCTGGTCGCTCACATGCGCGAAGCGGAATTCATTCGTCCTTCGCTTCCGGTCGATATTCTGAAAGCCGAACGGGTCGAAGAGATTCTGCCGCGGTTACGCGCGGCCGTGTCGCGCGCACCTGAGGGCACCGAGAAACTGGCGCCCGAATTGGCGCGGCGGCTTTGATTATTATGCCTCCACATCCCTAAGAAACGTCGCCGCTTCAATGCGATTGCCATCGGGATCGATGACGAACGCCGCATAATAACGCACGCGATCGTGCGGGCGCAGACCCGGCGCGCCATCCGAGCGGCCGCCGGCGTCCAGCGCGGCGGCATGGAATGCGTCGACTTCGGCGGCTGATTTCGCGCGAAGACAGATGTGGACGCCGCTGGATGCCGCAACCTCGGCCATATCGGCGCGAAGATTAATCCAGAACTCAGGATAGTTCTTGCCGAAGCCGATCGTTGCCGGGCGCGTGACCAGTCGCGAAAGCCCGAGCGGCGCCAGTGTCCTCTCATAAAACCGCACGGAACGCTTGAGATCACTGACGCCGACGGAGACATGATCGATCATGGGCCGCCTGTTGCTTTCTGCGCACGATCACGTTTTCCGAAAACGTCACGCCGGCGCGCCGGATTTAACCAGCTTGTAGATCACCGAATCCATCAGCGCTTGAAACGAGGCGTCGATGATATTGGGGGACACGCCGATCGTGGTCCATCGCTCGCCCTTCTCGTCTTCGCTCTCTATCAGCACCCGCGTCACGGCTTCGGTTCCGCCATTGAGGATGCGGACGCGATAATCGATCAGCTTCAGTCCTTCGATGTACTTCTGGTATTTGCCGAGATCCTTGCGCAGCGCCACGTCGAGTGCATTGACTAGCGTTGCTCGACATTGACGTCGAATTGCTCGACCCTGAAATATTCCGGCACCCGCCCAAGCGTGCGCCGCGCCAGCAGATCGAACGAAGCGTCCGCCGATTCATAGGCGTAACCCGCGGCCTCGCGGTCCTTCAATTCCTCGACCAGCCGAACCAGCTTCGGATCGTTCTTGTCATAGGCAATGCCCGCGCGTTCAAGTTCGGCGATGACATTGGAGCGGCCAGCCTGGTCGGATACCAGCACCTTGCGATGATTGCCGACGGATTGGGGCGAGATGTGTTCATAGCTCTGGGGGTCTTTGAGCATGGCCGAAGCGTGAATGCCCGCCTTGGTGACGAACGCGCTTTCCCCGACATAGGGCGCGTGGCGGTTCGGCGCGCGATTGAGCATGTCGTCCAGCGTGCGCGACACCTTCATCAGGGTCGCCATCTTCTCCGGCGACACGCCGATTTCGAAGGCATCGGAAAATTCGCGCTTCAGTCGCAGCGTCGGGATCAGCGAGCAGAGGTTGGCGTTGCCGCAGCGCTCGCCAAGCCCGTTCAGCGTACCCTGAATTTGCCGCGCGCCCGCGCGTACCGCTGCCAGCGAATTGGCCACCGCCTGCTCTGTGTCGTTGTGGGCATGGATACCGACGTGATCGCCGGGAATATGCTTCACCACCTCAGCGACGATGGTTGCGACCTCGTGCGGCATCGCGCCACCATTGGTGTCGCACAGGACCACCCAGCGCGCGCCGGATTCGTAAGCCGCCTTGGCGCAGGCCAGCGCAAATTTTGGATCTTCCTTGTAGCCGTCGAAGAAATGTTCGCAATCGAGCATGACTTCGCGTCCGGCCGCCTTCGCGGCTTTCACGCTGTCGCGGATCGAGGCGAGATTTTCCTCGTTGGTGGTCTCGAGCGCCACGCGCACCTGGTAGGCCGACGATTTCGCCACAAAGCAGATCGCATCGGCCCTGGCTTCCAGAAGCGCCGCCAGGCCCGGATCGTTGGATGCCGAACGGCCCGGCCGCCGCGTCATGCCGAACGCCGTGAAGCTGGCGTGCTCTAGTTTCGGCTTCTCGGCAAAAAATGCGGTGTCGGTGGGGTTCGCGCCGGGATAGCCGCCCTCGATGTAGTCGATGCCGAGTTCGTCAAGCATACTGGCGATCAGCCGCTTGTCATGCAGCGTGAAGTCCACGCCATTGGTCTGCGCGCCATCGCGCAACGTGGTGTCGAATAAATACAGACGCTCGCGGCTCATTTGGAATCTCCGGACGATGCGCCCTCGGCCAGCATCTTCTGCATCGTGGTATTGGCGAGCCATTCGCCGTTGACCGTCACTGTGTTGCGCTGTTTTGGCACGTAGCCGTGCCTGGAAAAGAATTCCAGCGCGTTGTCGCTCGCATCGACAGTGAGAGACTTCGCGCCCCGACCGCCAGCGAGTTTTTCCAGAGCCTCGACCAACATCGATGCCACCCCCTGCCCGGCCGCCGCGGGGTGGACATACAACATATCGATGTGGTCGGCGCCTTTCAGCGAAGCGAATCCAACCGGCGAGTTCTCCAACGTCGCGATCAAGGTGAGTTCGCTGGCCAATCGCTTGCCGAATTGTTCCTCGTCGTCGGCGACGCTGGCCCAGGCTTGCTGCTGAGCTTCGCTGTAGTCGTCGCCGGTCAACTGCTCGATAGCTGCAGCAAAAATGGCCGCAAGCACGGGCGTATCCGCGCGTAGGAACGGCCGCAGGGCAGGTTTTGGCAACGTCCGTCCCATCGCGTCAGAACACTCCGAACAGCTTGAGCGCCAGCACGACGGCTGCCGCGATCACGATCCATTTGAGCGCGATGTAATAGCGCCAGTGTTTTGGAAAGGGCGTATCGGGACGGCTCATCGCGCGATTTCCCATGTGGTGCCTTCCTTGGAATCCTTGATGACCACACCCATCGCGGCGAGTTCGTCGCGGATACGATCGGACTCTTTAAAGTCTTTGCGCGCGCGGGCGGCCGCACGATCCGAAATCAACATATCGACTTGTTTCGTGTCGATGCCGCTCGCCTGCTGTTTTCGGCCTTTCCATTCTTCGGCGCTCTCGGAGAGAAAACCGACAAGTCGCAGCGAAGCAGCAAACTGGCTCCGGTCGCGCTCATTTCCGGAAGCAGCGCTATTCCGCAGAGCGTGCAAGGTGGCGATCATCTGTGGCGTGTTTAGGTCATCTGATAGTGCGTCAATGACGGCATCAGATGCCTTCTCGCCCTTAAGGTCCGCAGCGACCCAATACCAGTCGTCCAGCGTTTTTGCGCTTTCCTCCAATCCCTTCAGCGTCCAGTCCATCGGAGAGCGATAATGCGCCTTTAGCATATTCAGGCGCAGCACCTCGCCCGGCCAATCGGCCAGCAAGTCCCGGATGGTGACGAAGTTACCGAGCGACTTCGACATCTTCGCGTCTTCGATTTGCAAAAACTCATTGTGCATCCAGTAGTTCGCCATTGCAGAAGTGCCATGCGCGCAGCGCGACTGCGCGATTTCATTCTCGTGATGGGGAAAGATCAGGTCGATTCCGCCGCCGTGAATATCGAATACGTCGCCGAGATAGGCGGCGCTCATGGCAGAACATTCGATGTGCCAGCCGGGACGTCCCCTGCCCCACGGGCTTTCCCATCCCGGCTCATCGCCGGACGATTGCTTCCACAATACGAAATCGAGCGGACTCCTCTTGTGCGCATCGACAGCAACGCGCGCTCCCGGCCGTTGCTCCTTGAGCTTCCGGCCTGACAGCGCGCCATAATCAGGCATCGACCGGACATCGAAAAGAACTTCGCCGCCGGCCTCATAAGCATGCCCGCGCGCGATCAGTTGCTGGATCAGCGTGATCATGTCAGCCTTGCCGTCGGCACGCGGCAACACGAAGTCCGTAGCGCGCGGTTCGAAAGTCGGCGTTAGCGAGCCCAGAGCCGCGGCGTCAGAACCGAATTGCGCGGCCGTCTGCTCAGTCACCTTTCGGATCGCCTCGTTCAGCGGCAGGCGCGGAAAATCGCGCGCGGCGCGCTCGTTGATCTTGTCATCGACGTCGGTGATGTTGCGGACGTAGGTGACGTGATCGGCGCCATAGAGGTGGCGCAACAACCTGAACAGCACGTCGAACACGATGACCGGGCGGGCGTTGCCGATATGCGCGAAGTCATAAACGGTCGGTCCGCAGACATACATGCGCACGTTTTTAGGATCGAGCGGCACGAAGCTCCGCTTTTCCCGGGTCAACGTATCGTAGAGGCGCAAATCCATGGATATCCCGTCCCTTGCGGCCGGGCGTCCAGTGATCTCGGTTGAGAAAAGACGGCCTCAGCCAGCGAATCGCTAGCTCATAATCTCGCGGCAAATGCCACAAATGGCGAGGAAACCGTTCATCACGGCTACCATGGGCCAGCTGAGGGGATTGCGTCAAGGCCTCAGAAAAGCCGGTTTTGGGGCACCAAGCCGCGCGGTCCCGCCGAGGTTAATCATTTTTAAGCTTTCCTGTTTATCGAATGCGGGCGATCCCTTATTGCCCGGTGCATCATGCGACGTTTCTCCGCAGTTTTGGGTTGTGTTTTCGTAGCCGCCACTTCGGCGGCGTCGGCGGACAGCCGCGTGTTCATCATCGCCAACCAGGCGGACGGGTACGGCGTCGACCAGTGCCTCGCCAACGGCGATAAATGCGGCTCCCATGCGGCCCGGTTCTATTGCCAATCGCGGGATTTTGCCCAGGCCACGTCCTATCGGCGCGTCGACCCCGACGAAATTACCGGCATCATTCCGAGGGCCAGCGATAGCTGCAAGCACATCGGCTGCAACGAATACGTCGCCATCACCTGCCAACGCTGAACCGTTTCGCCGCGACAGGATCACCCCGCCACACCGGTGCCCCGGAAACGACGTGACGCTGCCCCGAGAAGCGGCTATGGGAGCCCCGCTAGTGCCCATCTTCGAAATCCGTGATATGTCGCGTCACGTCTGAACCAACTTCCGCGCGAGTGGCCGCATTAACCGGACATGCCTGAAACACTCACCACCGTATTTTTCCGATCGATCTTGGCCTGCGCGGCGCTTTGCGGCGTCAGCGCGATGAGCGTTGAAGCCTGGGCACAGATCAATCCGGGAGCGCCTCCGCAGCAGCAGGGAGCGTCCGGCATACCGGCCAATCCGATGTGCCCGCGGCTGGAAGCGCAATTGGCGAGCATCGACCGCAGCGGCGGGGATCCCGCCAAGGACGAACAAATCCGCCGCTACCAGGACGCCGCCATCAAGCAACAGGGCGAGCTCGATCGGGTCTCGCTGCAGGCCAAGCGCATGGGCTGCGACACGACAATCAGCGCCGCTCGGTCCTCACCGCGCTCGCCCAGAACAATTGCGGTCCGCAATATGCCAATGTCGTGCGCGGCCCAGGCAGTTTCCTGGAGAATCTGTTCGGAAACAACAACAGCAATCCAGGCCCGCCCCCTATCGATTTCGGCCCGCAATCCGGCACGTTCCGCACCGTCTGCGTGCGCTCCTGCGACGGGGCCTACTTCCCGATCTCGTTCGCCACCGTGCCCGCGCGCTTCCCGGATGATGAAAAGGCATGCAAGTCGCTCTGTCCAGCGGCAGAAGCGACCCTGTTCGCGCACCGCAATCCCGGCGAAGACATGAGCCAGGCGGTCTCGATCAATGGACAAAATTATTCCTCACTTCCGAATGCATTTAGATATCGAACCGAGTTCAATCCTTCCTGCGCCTGCAAGGCCACCGGACAAACATGGTCAGACGCCTTGAAGGGCGTCGATGATAAAACCGCCGCCGAACAACAGGGCGACATCATCGTCACCGAAGAGAGCGCGAAGAAGATGGCACGCCCACCGGGGACAAAAAGCTCCACGGCGACGCCGAAAAAGGGTGCGGCCACTACCACCCTTGGCTCACCGCCCGCCCCCGCGACTTCCGCCCCCGCGGCATCGACGCCCACCACCGATTCAGCTGCTGCGGCCAATGACAAACCGATCCGGACGGTCGGTCCGACCTTTATTCCGGCGCGCTGATCTCATCCCTCGAACGCTTCCGCCGATCCGCGGCTGGCGCGCGACAGCAGGCCATCGTCCGGCTCTGGCAATGGTTTGCCGGAGTCGCGAAACTTGTTGGTGATGGGATAGCGGCGGTCCCGCCCGAAATTCCGGCTCGTGACCTTGACGCCCGGCGCCGCCTGCCGCCGCTTGTATTCGGCGATGTTGAGCAGACGATCGATCCGCGCCACCACCTCGCGCTCGAACCCCTCGGCCACGATCGAGGAAAGCGGTTCTTCGCGCTCGACCAGCCGCTCCAGGATGGCATCCAGCAAGTCATACGGCGGCAACGAATCCTGATCCGCCTGGTTTTCGCGCAGCTCCGCCGTCGGCGCTCGGCTGATGATGTCGGGCGGGATGACCTCGCCCGATGGCCCCCGCGCGCCAGGAGGCTTCCATGAATTGCGCAACGTGGACAGCCGGAACACCTCGGTTTTATAAATGTCCTTTATCGGATTGAAGCCGCCGTTCATGTCGCCGTAGAGCGTGGCGTACCCGACTGACATTTCCGATTTGTTGCCAGTGGTGACAACCATCGCGCCTGTCTTGTTCGAGATCGCCATCAACAGCGTACCCCGCGCGCGGGCCTGCAGATTTTCCTCGGTGATGTCGCGCGGCATCCCCGCGAAAGTGCCCGACAATATCTCCTCAAAACCTTTGACCGCCGGCGCGATCGGCAGCACCTCGTAGCGAATGCCAAGCGCTTTCGCGAGCTTGGCCGCGTCCTGGAGCGACACTTGCGCGGTAAAACGGAATGGCAGCATCACGCCGCGAACCCGCTCCGCACCCAATGCATCGACGGCGATCGCCGCGCACAAAGCGGAGTCGATGCCACCAGACACACCGAGCAGCACGGCGGGAAAGCCGTTTTTGCCGACATAGTCGCGCAGTCCGAGCACGCACGCCGCGTAGTCGCCCTTGTCGCCGTCGAGCACCGGCGCGATCGGCCCGTTACAACGCCAGCCACTATCGGTTTTGCTCCAGCGCAGCGTGGTGATGCTTTCTTCGAACGCCGGCAGCTGCGCCGCCACCGAGAGATCGGCGTTCAGCGCAAATGATGCGCCGTCGAACACCAGTTCGTCCTGCCCGCCGACCTGATTGAGATAAACCAGCGGCAGCCCGCTTTCCGTGACCCGCGCAACCACGATCGAGAGCCGCAAATCGCTTTTTTCTCGCGCATAAGGCGAGCCATTCGGCACCACCAAAATTTCAGCGCCGGTCTCTGCGAGACATTCGACGATGTTTTCGTAATCCGCCGATTCCTCCAGCCAGATGTCCTCGCAGATCGGTACGCCCACCCGGACGCCGCGCACGGTCACCGGGCCGGCGGCGGGGCCGCGCGCGAACAGGCGCTTTTCGTCGAACACGCCGTAGTTCGGAAGGTTTGCCTTGAAACGAATGGCTGCGATGCGCCCGCCGTCCAGCAGCGCGCAGGCGTTGTAAAGCTTGCCATCCTCGACCCAGGGGCTGCCGATCAGCATCGCCGGGCCGCCATCGGCGGTCTCTCGCGCCAAGGTCTCGACGGCGGCGCGGCAGGCCGACTGAAACGCCGGCTTCAGCACCAGGTCCTCGGGCGGGTAGCCGGCAATGAACAGTTCAGGCAACAGGACGAGGTCGGCCCCGTCCGCATGCGCCTGCGCGCGTGCCGCGCGAGCCTTGGCGGCGTTGCCCTCGACGTCGCCTACCGTCGGGTTCAACTGTGCCAGCGTAATCGCAAACTGCTCGGAGCGCTTACTCATGAAGCGATGGTGCCTTGCCCAGCGCCAAACTGCAATTGCATGATTTATATCGCGCCTATGCGTTCGCCAATGGCGAACAACCAGAACAGACCGGACATTACCAGCGCGACGCCGACAGCCGCCGAGCCCATATCCTTGACCCTCCCGATCTGCGGATCGGGTTCGGTGGTCAGCCGGTCGGCGAGCTTTTCGATCGCGGTGTTAAGCAATTCGATGACCAGCACCAGAACGACGGCCGCGATCAGCTCGACGCGGCGCATCGTGGTCGCGCCGATCAGCCAAGCCAGCGGCAACGCCAGCGCTAGTGCCGCCAGCTCTTCGCGAAAGGCCTGCTCGGAGCGTATCGCAAACGCCAGGCCGTTGCGCGTGTTGATCGTGGCCCGCCAGAAACGCAACAACTCAAAGGCCCGCCGCGACCGGCATCGGCCTGACATTGCCGCCGCGTTCCTGTTTGAGCAATTCGGCGATCAGGAAAGCCATGTCGATCGACTGCTCGGCGTTGAGGCGGGGATCGCAGACCGTGTGATAGCGATCGTTGAGATCCTCATCGGTGATGGCGCGCGCGCCGCCGATGCATTCGGTCACATCCTGACCGGTCATTTCCAGATGGACGCCGCCGGCATGGGTGCCCTCCGCCGCGTGGATCGTGAAGAACGACTTCACCTCCGACAGGATGCGGTCGAACGGGCGGGTCTTGTAGCCGCTGCTCGAGCTGATGGTGTTGCCGTGCATCGGATCGCATGACCAGACCACCACGCGACCTTCACGCTTCACCGAGCGGATCAACTGGGGCAGATGATCGCCGATCTTGTCCGAGCCGAAGCGGTTGATCAGCGTCAGCCGTCCGGGCTCATTGTCCGGATTGAGGACGTCGATGAGCCGCAGCAGTTCATCCGGTTTGAGCGAGGGCCCGCATTTCAAGCCAATCGGGTTTTTGATGCCGCGGAAATATTCCACGTGGCCGTGATCGAGCTGGCGCGTGCGGTCGCCGACCCAGATCATGTGGCCCGACGTCGCGTACCAGTCCCCGGTCATCGAATCGACGCGCGTGAAGGCCTGCTCATACCCGAGCAGCAGCGCCTCATGGCTGGTGTAGAAATCGGTGGAGCGCAGCTCGGGGTGGCTTTCGAGATCGAGCCCGCAGGCCCGCATGAAGTTCAACGCCTCCGAGATGCGATCGGCCAACTCCTTGTAACGCCGCGATTGCGGGGAATCCTTGAGGAAGCCGAGCATCCATTGGTGAACGCTGCCGAGATTGGCGAAACCGCCAGTGGCGAACGCGCGCAGCAGGTTGAGCGTCGCCGCCGACTGGCGATACGCCATTAGCTGGCGCTGCGGATCGGGCGTGCGCGCCTGCTCGGTGAATGCAATGTCATTGACGATGTCGCCGCGGTAGCTCGGCAACTCGACGCCGTCGATTTTTTCGGTCGGCGACGAGCGCGGCTTGGCGAACTGCCCGGCGATGCGGCCGACTTTTACCACCGGCACCGCGCCGGCGTAGGTCAGCACCACCGCCATTTGCAGCAGCACGCGGAAGAAATCGCGGATATTGTTGGCGCCGTGCTCCGCGAAGCTTTCGGAGCAATCGCCGCCTTGAAGGAGGAAGGCC
>VAZS01000339.1 GCA_005884855.1 Alphaproteobacteria bacterium
CGAACCGGCAGGATTGCACCGGCGTGCACGGCATCGCCCGCGATCTCTCGGCCGCCGACATGGGCAAGTTCAGGGACCCCGCGATCAAGCCAATCAAGGGCGAGTTTCCCTGCCCGGTGCAAGTGACGGTCGAGGACGCAACACTGTGTCCAGGATTTGCCTTGCGGCTGGTGCGCGGCGTCAACAACGGTCCGTCGCCGGACTGGCTGCAAAAGCGCCTGAGCTCGATCGGCTTGCGGCCGATCAACGCGCTGGTCGACATCACAAATTTCATGACGTACGACCGCGCGCGGCCGCTCCATGTGTTCGACGCTGCCAAGGTGCAGGGCAATCTCAGCGTGCGCCGTGCGCGCGACGGCGAGACGCTGCTGGCGCTGGATGGGCGCACCTATGCGCTGGACAAAACTACTTGCGTGATCGCCGATGCTCGCGGCGTCGAATCGCTCGCGGGCATCATGGGAGGCGAAGCCTCGGGCTGCTCTGAAGCAACCACCGACGTGCTGATCGAATCGGCGCTATGGAACGAGATCAACATCGCGCACACCGGCCGCAAGCTCGGCATCAATTCGGACGCGCGCTATCGTTTCGAGCGCGGCGTCGATCCGGCCTTCATGGTGCCGGGGCTCGATATGGCCACCCGGCTGGTCATGGAGATATGCGGCGGCGCGCCCTCGGAAAAGGTCGTTGTTGGCAACACCTTCGGGGAGGATCGCATCATCGATTTCCCGGTGAGCGAAGTGAAGCGCCTCGCCGGCATCGACGTGCCGCTTCTGGAAATGAAGCGTATTCTGGGCCATCTCGGCTTCATGCTGGCCGGTGCCGGCCCGGCGGTGAAGATCGCTGTGCCATCCTGGCGATCCGACGTGCACGGCAAAGCCGACATCGTCGAGGAGATCGTGCGCATCGTTGGCGTGGACAAAGTGCCGATGACGCCGTTCGAACGCGGTGCTTCAGCGCGCAAGCCTATCCTCACCTCCATTCAGCTGCGCACCCGCCGCGCCAAACGCGCGCTCGCGGCCCGCGGCATGGTCGAGGCGGTGACGTGGTCGTTCATCGCAAAGCCGCAAGCCGAGTTGTTCGGTGGCGGCGGAAGCGAACGCGACCGGCCGGAGGATCAATTCGTCGCCGCATCCGGCGTTCGCCACGGTTTTGCGTCGTCGAAAGGCCAGGGGCGGCACTGGTCGGGTTCGGCCATGGCCGATGCGCTCGATGCCAAAGGTGACGCGTTCGCATTGCTGTCGGCCGCCGGCGCGCCGATGCAGGCGTTGCAGGTCGTGCCCGGCGGCGCAGGTTGGCTGCATCCCGGACGTTCCGGCACCATCCAGATTGGGCCGCAAAATGTGCTGGGATATTTCGGCGAGCTGCATCCGCAGGCGCTCGAGGTGCTTCGAGCGGACGGTCCGCTGGTGGCCTTCGAAGTGATCCTCGATCGAATTCCAGAGGCCAAGCAGAGACTGACCCGCGCCAAGCCGCCGCTTGAACTTTCGCCATTCCAGCCTGTGTCGCGCGACTTTGCTTTTATCGTCGATCGCAGTATCAGGGCCGGTGACATCGTGCGCGCGGCACAGGGAGTGGACAAGAAGCTGATCACGGATGTAACCGTGTTCGATGTCTATGAAGGCAAGGGGATCGAGGACGGCAAGAAGTCCATAGCGATTACCGTCACAATGCAGCCGCGTGAAAAAACCATGACCGATCAGGAGATCGACGCGGTCGGCGCAAGGATCGTGGCCGAGGTGGCAAACAAGACCGGCGGCACGTTGCGGGCATGACGCCCGGGATCGGCCTTGTCCCAAGCGAGCTCAGCACCAACACCGCGATCGCCATCTGCGCGATTGCCTTTGTGTCGGGCACGGCGCGCGGATTTTCCGGCTTCGGCTCGGCGCTGATTTTCATGCCGCTGGCGAGCAGCCTTGCGCCGCCCACCATGATCGCCGCACTTCTGCTCGTGATCGATTTCGTCGCCGCCGCGCCGATGCTGCCGAATGCGTGGAAGCATGCCGACCGCAAGGCAACCGCCGTGATGGTCGGCGGCGCGCTTATCGGCGTGCCGCTCGGGACTTACTTTCTCAGCCGGCTCGATCCGGTGACGACGCGCTGGATCATCTCCGGCTTTGTGTTCTCGCTATTGCTGTTGCTGCTGTCGGGCTGGCGGTATCGCGGCAAAGGCGACCATGCGCTGTCTGTCGCGATCGGCGGCTTGTCCGGCTTTTGCAGCGGCTTGGCGCAGACTGGCGGCCCTCCGATTGTCGGTTACTGGCTCGGCCGGCCGATCGCCTCAGTGGTTGCGCGCGCCAACATCCTGTTGTTTTTTGGCGCTTCCGACTTCTTTTCTGCGGTAAGCTATGCGTTGGCCGGGCTGATCACCGCAGACGCCATTCGATTTTCATTTCTGGTTGGTCCTGTCTACGGCATTGGCGTCTGGTTTGGCGCTTCCTTGTTCGGCCGCGCCAGTGAAAAGCTATTTCGTTCGATCTGTTATGCCTTGATCGCCGTGGCCGTCATCATCGGCCTGCCCGCGCTCGACAGCGCTCTGCGCTAGAGACCTGGCTCGGCGCGGTTAATTGACCATAATCAGGTCGCAGTAGCCGTAGCCATCGCGTTGGACGCGCTCGCCGGCAGCCACCGCAAGCGCGCGCGAAAAAATCGGTCCCGCCACAACGCAGGTGTGAAACTCGCCGTTCTCACCGCAGGGATCGACGCCATCGGGCAGATCGGCCAGCAGCCGCAGATCGAATTTGCGCCCGGCAAATTCCGCCGGCAGTTTCTTCAGATCGACAGTGGCGAGATAAGCCTCGATCCCGCTTTCGATCATCGCATGCGCCAGCGGCAGCGTCGGCCGCTCCCACAGCGGAAACACCGGTGTCAGGCCGGTGCCGGCGAGCTTTCGTTCGCGATATGCCCTGATCTCGGCGAGAAACAAATCGCCGAAGACAATGTGGGTGATTCCCTGGCTTACAGCCCGCGCCACCGCCTCCGCCATCCGCGCCTCGTAAATCACGTTCGGGCACGGATAAGGGATCGGCACAACGCGCAGCGGTAATCCTGCTGCTTGACACTGGGCCTGCAATATCTCTTGCCGCACCCCGTGGATCGACACCCGATCGAATGCCTCGGTCACCGTCGTCAACGCGCCAACCACGTCGAACTCACCGGCACGCCTGATCTCGTGCAGCGCGAATGCGCTATCCTTGCCGCTCGACCAAGAGATCAGGGCCTTTGCTCGCTGCTGGTTCAATTGACTAGAGTTCAATTGATTGGCGCTCCCGCGGATCGCCGCGGCGCCTGCCTTCTGGGCTTGGTCACGGGCGCTGGCCTCGCAACCGGCTCGCTATCGCGGACCGCGCCGATCCTTCTCAGCGCCGCATCCGCCGCGCGCTCGCCGCTTTCCCAGGCGCCGTCGACCGTTCCCCACAGCGTTTCATGGGTGGCTTCGCCGGCGAGAAACATGCAGCCGACCGGCTCGGCCAGGATTTTCCGTGACGGCTGGCCGTTAGGGGCGGCGGATGACATCGCGCCGAGCGCGAACGGTGCCGAATTCCAGCGGGTCGCGCTCGATTTCTTGATCGCGGCACCGGCCTCGCTACCGAATAGCTTGGTCATCCATTCCACAGCGAAGGCCACCATCGCCTTTTCGCCTTGAGCCGACAGATCGCGGCCGAACGAGCCTGCGACGTCAATGGAGCACAGCGAGGAACCGGCAATTTTCGCAAACAGCAGTGCGGTCCTGATCGAGTTGCTCTGCTCGATGAAAATATCGTCGCGTCCGAGCCCGAGCGGATTGCCCGGCAGTTGCAGAGCGATGTGGTCATAGCTACCGAGGCTCAATCTTGCGGCGGCCTCGAGTTGACGCTTGGGGATATCAGGGGTGAATTTGATATTGCCCGCGTTCAGCACGTTGCTGGATACCGTGATGATGGCGGCGCGCGCCGCGATTTTGCCCGCGGGCGTCTCGACCGCAACTTCGCGATTGCTCCAACTGACGCGGCTGGCAGGCGTCGATAGCGACACCGGAATCTGCTCGCCGAGCTTACTGACCAGCGTTCCCAGGCCCTGCCGGCACGCGACAACCACATTACGCTCCTGCGCGCGAGCCTTATCCATCGCAGAGATGTCCTTCAGGTCCTTGCCGGTGAAGTTGGCGCCCAAAACAAACTCCGCCGTCGCAGCCCAGTCGCCGAGGTCCTTTGGCAGCGCCGTCGCGCAGGCCACGTCGGCTCGGCCGCGTGAAGCCTCGTCAATCGCGCGGTTGGCGCGCACCAGGGCGGCGAGAAATTCCTCTGTCTCCCCGGCGCGCGCGTTGCGGCGGCCGATGCGGATCTTGGGCGCAAGCGGCACGGCAGAGACGTCGAGCCCGGCATTGCGGGCGAGCTTGATCATCGGGTTCGTGTCAGGGTTGTTCATCCACCGCGCGCCGCGGTCGAACGGCACGTCAAATGTCGCAGTATCGGTGAGACAACGGCCCCCGATCTGGGCCGTGGCCTCCACCACAATCACCTTCCGGTTCGCGGCCATGATGCGCCGCGCCGCGGCGATGCCGGCAGCGCCGGCCCCGATCACGACGATATCGGCCTCGCGTGGCAACGGCGCTCCCCAGGAGCGCCCAGAGAGCGCCGGTGTCGTCGCAAGTGCCGCGGACGCCGACAGAAAGTGGCGGCGCGTCATTGTCATGGCATGGTTTCCGGGGGTTTGAAAAACAGCAGAACCTTTAGCGAACTTGCCGCATCCGGGCGAGCACGGCAACCAGCATGGTGAATCAATCATGATTGATCTGGTCCGTGCATGAACTAAATTGCAACGGCTTTCGACCATGATAAGGAAACAGAAAAAGCGCCCGTAAAAGGCCGCTCGGGGATTCCAGTATGGGCGTTGTGCTCGATACCGTAGGCAAGGTGATCGCAGGCTACCTTCAGAAGGAGGTGCCGGGGTACGAGCCGTTCACGCCCAGCGACCCCGAGCATCTGCGCGGAGTGATCGAGCAGGGCGATGTGCTGCTGGTCGAGGGCAACAACCGGGTTTCCGGCATCATCAAATACCTGACGCAATCCACCTGGTCGCATGCCGCGCTTTATGTCGGGCCGATCGAGGGTGCGCAGGAGGTCGATGGCGAGCCGCATGTCCTGATCGAGGCGAATATCGGGGAAGGCGTGACTTCGGCGGCGCTGTCGAAATATTTTCCTTATCATACGCGGCTGTGCCGTCCGGTCGGGCTGTCGTTCGAGGACCGCTATACGGTTTGCCGCTACGCCATCAACCGCATCGGCTTTGGTTACGACACCAAGAACATCCTCGATATGATGCGCTACCTGATCCCGCTGCCGATCCCGCAACGATGGCGGCGGCGGATGATCGCATTCGGTTCCGGCCACCCCACTAAGATCATTTGCTCGGCGCTGATCGCGCAGGCCTTCGACAGCGTGCGCTATCCGATCCTGCCAAAAATCACGCGTGCCGGGTCGAAGCAGGCCCGACGCGAAATCCTCCATATTCGCGATTCG
>VAZS01000230.1 GCA_005884855.1 Alphaproteobacteria bacterium
AATCCGCAAATCAAGCATGGCGCCATCAAGATCCTCTTCACGCCCGACGAAGAGATCGGTCGTGGCGTCGACAAAGCTGACCTGAAGAAATTGGACGCCGATTTTGCCTATACGATAGACGGCGAGACCGCCGGCAATATCGAGGATGAGACGTTTTCGGCAGATAGCGCCACCATCACGATCGAAGGGGTCAGCACCCATCCCGGCTTTGCCAAAGGGAAGATGGAGCATGCGATCAAGATCGCCGCGGCTATCGTCGATCGACTTCCCAAGGATAACTGCTCGCCCGAAACTACTGAGGGCAAGGAAGGTTTTCTGCATCCCGTCAGTATCGCTGGCGCGCTGGAGAAAGCGACGGTCAGTTTCATCGTGCGCGATTTCAGCGACGAGGGACTGAAGCAAAAAGAGGCCCTGCTGGAAGGCATTGTCAAAGAAGTCATGCAAGACTTTCCACGTTCTGCCTACCGGCTGGAAGTCAAGCAGCAGTATCGCAACATGAAGCAGGTGATCGATCGTCATCCCGAAATCGTGGAGCATGCGATGGAGGCGATACGTCGCGCCGGGCTCACGCCAATCAAGACGTCTGTTCGGGGCGGCACCGATGGCTCGCGGCTTTCGTTGATGGGGCTGCCCTGCCCCAACGTTTTCGCGGGGGAGCACGCGTTCCATTCGCGGCTGGAATGGGTAAGCGTGCAAGATATGGAAAAGGCTGTTCAGACCATCGTCCATCTCGCCATGATCTGGGAGGAGCGGGCCTAAGCTTTTAGCCCATCGCCAGCGACTGGCAGCAAACCCGCCAGCCCCGAAGAAAGCGCTCAGGTCGGCCTTGCGGTCACGATCCAGATCGCGGCCGGAAGCGGTACCGCCTCTCTCCTGGCAAACGGGGCGAGCGCCTCACGGATCGAGTTCGTCGCTGCTGCGACCACGTCTGGCGATTGCTCTGCAAGCGCGCGGGCAGCCGGACCGATCTCCAGCGCAGATTGCACGGCTGCGTCGAGACCGCGCCCGACCGCCAAATCCAGCGAGAGGTCGCAAGCCTCCATTGCAATCTCTTGGAATCCGGCCGCGCTCAAAATGCGGCGGACGCGCTGCTCCGATGCAAAAGAGAACGGACCGGGCTCTTCAGGCTCGGGCTGGGGTAGCCTCGGTGCGTGTTTGTACACCGCTTGCAGGGGCGCCATGAAAAACGGATTTTCGCGCGGCTCCCGCCAGCATGCGAACGCTAGCCGCCCCGATGGCCGCAACGCCCGCCGCAGATTGGCAAACGAAAGCGCCGGGTCGGCAAAAAACATTACGCCAAACCGGGAGACCAGCAGGTCGAAGCTTTCAGGTTGGAAGGGGTACACGGTTGCGTCCGCAAGCGCGAAGTGAAGAGGCAGACCCGCCGGCGCGATTTGCCGCGCCCGCGCCAGCATGGGGGCCGAAATGTCGATGCCAAGCACATGCCCGCTCGAACCGACCTTTTGCGCGAGAGAAACAGATGTGGTGCCGCAGCCGCAGCCAACATCGATGATCCGCTCGCCCGCTCTGCCATTAGCTCGATCGATCAGAATTTCGGAAACCGGCGCAAGCACGATGTCCTGCGTTTGCTGTCGGTCCGCCCAGCGCTGGCCGCCCGGGCCGTTCCAGTACGCTA
This sequence comes from Alphaproteobacteria bacterium, assembly GCA_005884855.1. GTDB lineage: Bacteria > Pseudomonadota > Alphaproteobacteria > Rhizobiales > Xanthobacteraceae > Bradyrhizobium. The sequence goes on from VAZS01000230.1 coordinate 1,637, forward strand.
TCTGGTCAGCATTGAGGTCGTGGCCAACAGGTATTTGCATCGCGCTCTAATTGGCGGGGTGTTCGGTTTTCGTACGCTTTGCTGAAGACGCCTTTGCCACAGGCTTGGGCGGGCTCTCGCTCCTCACGTTGCCCCAGGGATCGGTGGGCGCCTGGTCGGGAATATTGCCGAGCGATCTCTTGTAGGCTCTCTCGGCCTCCTTCTCCGCCGCGATCTCCTGCCCGGACTTGTCTTTAGCTGGTTCCCCATATTTCGGCACGGACCCCGGGTTTTGGGCGTAAGCCGTCCCAGCCGTCAACACGATCATCGCTGCAGCGAGACGAACTCTCATACATGCTCCCGGGATGACTGGTAGGCGGTGACGGATTCGAACCGCCGACCCTCTCGGTGTAAACGAGATGCTCTAACCAGCTGAGCTAACCGCCCTCGATCTCTGTTTAACGCCGCCCTGCCATCGGGCGCAAGCCGGGCACCGCCTCAAAAAAAAGCGGCGCCGCCAGGGACGCCGCTTCCCGAAGTTATTGCACGCTCAATGGGCGGTGAGGCCGCCAGCAGCTTCGTCGCCAGCATCCGGCTTGACCGGCACCTTGGTATCTTCCTCCCAGACGATCGGCACCGGGGTGCGCACCAGCGCCTTGGAGACGACATCGTCGAGCCGCGCCACCGGAATGATGCTCATCCCGCCCTTGATGGCATCGGAAATTTCCGTGAGATCCTTGGCGTTGTCCTCGGGTATCAGCACTGTCTTGATGCCGCCACGTGCGGCAGCCAGCAGTTTCTCCTTCAAGCCGCCGATCGGGAGCACTCGCCCGCGCAGGGTAATCTCCCCGGTCATCGCGACGTCGTGCCTGACCGGGATCCCGGTCATGACGGACACGATCGCGGTTGCCATGGCGACGCCTGCCGACGGCCCATCCTTCGGGGTCGCCCCTTCCGGCACGTGAACGTGGATATCGCGCCTGTCGAATAGTGGCGGCTCGATGCCGAAGCCGACCGCGCGCGAGCGGACATACGACGCCGCCGCCGAAATCGACTCCTTCATGACGTCGCGCAGATTGCCCGTAACCGTCATTTTGCCTTTGCCGGGCATCATCACGCCTTCGATCGTGAGTAGCTCGCCGCCAACGTCCGTCCAGGCGAGGCCGGTAACGATGCCGACCTGATCGTCGCTCTCGATCTCGCCATACCGGTACTTCGGCACGCCGAGAAATTCCTCAAGCGATTTCTCGGTCACCTTCACCGACTTCTTCTTGGAGATCATGAGCTCCTTCACCGCCTTGCGGGCCAGTGTCGAAAGCTCTCGCTCAAGATTGCGGACGCCCGCTTCGCGGGTGTACCGCCGGATCATCAGCAACAGCGCCTCATCCTCAATCGACCATTCCTTGGAATCCAGGCCATGCTTGGAGACCGCGTTCGGGATCAGATGCTTGCGCGCGATCTCGACTTTCTCGTTCTCGGTATACCCGGCGATTCGGATGATCTCCATGCGGTCCATCAGCGGCCCCGGAATGTTCAGGGTATTCGCCGTGGTGATGAACATCACGTTCGACAGATCGTAATCGACCTCGAGATAGTGGTCGTTGAAGGTCGAATTCTGCTCGGGGTCGAGGACCTCAAGCAGTGCCGATGACGGATCGCCACGAAAATCGGCGCCCATCTTGTCGATCTCGTCGAGCAAGAAAAGCGGATTCGAGGTCTTCGCCTTGCGCATCGACTGGATGATCTTGCCGGGCATCGAACCGATGTAGGTCCGGCGGTGACCGCGGATCTCCGCTTCATCGCGCACCCCGCCGAGCGAAACGCGCACGAATTCGCGTCCGGTGGCCCTCGCAATCGACTTGCCCAGCGAGGTCTTGCCGACGCCGGGAGGCCCAACCAGACACAGGATCGGTCCAGTCAGCTTGTTGGCCCGCGACTGCACCGCGAGGTACTCGACAATGCGATCCTTGACCTTCTCCAGCCCGTAGTGATCGTTATCCAGAGTTTCCTGGGCCGCGACCAGATCCTTCTTGACCTTGGACTTCTTGTTCCACGGGATCGACAACAGCCAATCGAGATAATTGCGCACAACTGTAGCTTCCGCGGACATCGGCGACATTTGGCGCAACTTCTTGAGCTCGTGCTGGGCCTTCTCGCGGGCTTCCTTGGAAAGCTTGGTCTTGGCGATCTTCTCTTCCAGATCTGCCAGCTCGTCGCGGCCTTCGTCGTCGCCGAGCTCCTTCTGGATCGCCTTCATCTGTTCGTTAAGGTAATATTCGCGCTGCGTCTTCTCCATCTGGCGCTTGACGCGCGAACGGATTCGCTTCTCGACCTGCAGCACGGAAATTTCGCTCTCCATCAACCCGAGCACCTTCTCCAGGCGCGCGGTCACGGACAGCGTTTCCAGGATCGCCTGGCGGTCCGCGATCTTGACGGCAAGATGCGAGGCAACGGTGTCACCGAGCTTGGCAAAATCCGTGATCGCCTGAACGACGCCGACGACCTCAGCGGAAATCTTCTTGTTCAGCTTCACGTAGCTCTCGAAATCCGAGACCACCGAACGTGAGAGCGCCTCGGCTTCGACGGACTTGGCATCCGTGTCTGCAAGCGCGACCGCGGTGGCTTCGTAATATTCCGATCGGTCGGTATATTTTTGTACGCGCGCGCGCTCGAGTCCTTCCACCAGCACCTTGACCGTACCGTCAGGCAGCTTGAGCAGCTGCAGCACGCTGGCGAGCGTGCCGGTCTCATAAATCGATTCCGGGGTCGGATCATCGTCAGACGCGTTCTTCTGCGTCGCCAACATGATCAAGGCGTCGTTCTTCATAACTTCTTCGAGCGCCCGGATCGACTTCTCGCGGCCCACGAAAAGCGGCACGATCATGTGCGGAAATACGACGATGTCGCGCAGCGGCAGCACCGGATAAGAGTGGCTTTCGCCGTGGATGATCGATGGCCGGGGTTTAGGAGACGTCATGGCCTATTCCTTTTGTTGTGCCCCCTCGCATGCAGTCCGCCAATTTGCGCAACCGCCACAAGGTGCCGGGAAATTCCGGGAGTAATGGACGGCTGCCGACCGACTTTTCCCGGATGGTACTGCGACGAATCTCAGGTGTCTTTTCATCGTCGATAGCATTAGGTGGCTATCGAGCATGGGGGTGTCAAGTCGCTGAAAAATGTCAGCCAATTGAGGCCGAACCGGGCACCGAAATCGAAGAAACCGGCCGCTGAAACGCTCGGCAGCCGTGAACTTCTGTGCCCCTCAACCGCTCGGCAGCCCTCGCGCTCAGGCGCTGGCGCTGGTCTCGACTGCGCGGTCGGAGCGATCAGCGTAGATGTAGAGCGGACGGGCCGTTCCCTCCACCACTTCGCGCGAGATCACCACCTCTTCGACGCCTTCCAGTCCTGGAAGATCGAACATGGTCTCGAGCAGGATGCTTTCAGGGATCGATCGCAGGCCGCGGGCGCCGGTTTTACGCTCGATCGCCTTGCGAGCGACGGCGCCAAGCGCTTCGTCCGCGAAGGTCAGTTCGATGTTCTCCATCTCGAACAGCCGCTGGTACTGCTTGACCAACGCGTTCTTTGGATCGGTCAGGATTTTCTTCAGCGAAGCCTCATCGAGATCTTCCAACGTCGCGACTACCGGCAGGCGTCCGACGAATTCCGGTATAAGGCCGTACTTCAAAAGATCCTCAGGCTCTACGTGACGGAAGATTTCGCCGGTTCGGCGATCTTCGGGCGCCAGCACCTGGGCGGCAAAGCCGATCGAAGTAGAGCGTCCGCGCGCGGAGATGATCTTCTCCAGGCCCGAGAACGCTCCGCCGCAGATGAAGAGAATGTTGGTTGTGTCGACCTGAAGGAATTCCTGCTGCGGATGCTTGCGGCCGCCCTGGGGAGGAACCGAGGCAACCGTGCCTTCCATGATCTTCAACAGCGCTTGCTGCACGCCTTCGCCCGAGACATCCCGCGTGATTGACGGGTTATCGGACTTGCGGCTGATCTTGTCGATTTCGTCGATATAGACGATGCCGCGCTGCGCCCGCTCGACATTGTAGTCGGCCGACTGCAACAGCTTCAGGATGATGTTCTCGACGTCCTCGCCGACATAGCCGGCTTCGGTCAGCGTCGTGGCATCCGCCATCGTGAACGGAACGTCCAGAATGCGCGCCAGCGTCTGAGCGAGCAGCGTCTTGCCCGAACCGGTCGGACCGATCAGCAGAATGTTGGATTTTGCAAGCTCGACGTCGTTGTGCTTGGTCTGGTGATTGAGGCGCTTGTAGTGATTGTGGACGGCGACCGAGAGCACCTTCTTGGCATGGCTCTGACCGATGACGTAGTCGTCGAGGACCTTGCAGATTTCCTTCGGGGTTGGAATACCGTCGCGCGATTTCACCAGCGAGGATTTGTTCTCCTCACGGATGATATCCATGCACAGCTCGACGCATTCGTCGCAGATGAACACGGTCGGACCGGCGATCAGCTTTCGGACTTCGTGCTGGCTCTTGCCGCAGAACGAGCAATACAGCGTGTTCTTGGAATCGCTCGTGCCGACCTTACTCATTCTCGTCTCCGTCCGCCGTTCGGTCCCGTCCTCGATCGCCCTATTCCGGCACGTACCGGCGCAAAGTCAAAATAGAGCAAAATCCGTACCAAAAAAGCCCCTACACTCCAAATGCCGCATGGCTCGCCGTTAATTCGAATCTCCTGCCATCATAGCCGAGCCCACCTAGCCAACCATGGTCGCACCCGACTATCAAGAATTCGCTAACCGCCCTGACATCCGCTGCCCGTGACAATACCGTGATTTGCGGCATTCGCACGACCTTAAGCTGCGGAAATGAGCCGAGCGTTGCGCGATTACCACGCTGGCAGTGAAGCACGAAAGCGGAACTTTCTGCCCGAACGAGCATAATAGGGCCGTTTACGGCCGGAATTGCCGATGGCAATGGTCCGTTAACGCGGATGCGACGATTGCGATCCGTTGTCTTACTGAACCTTTGCGATGGCGGCGGGATCTTCCAGGCGTTTGTCAATCACCTTGTCGACAATTCCGAAGTCGCGCGCCATTTCGGCGGTGAGGAACTTGTCGCGTTCCAGCGCGTCTTCGATCGCCTTGTATGTCTGGCCAGTATGCTTGACGTAGATCTCGTTGAGCCGCTTCTTCAGGTTCAGAATTTCCTGAGCGTGCAGCATGATGTCGGTGGCTTGGCCCTGAAAGCCGCCGGAGGGCTGGTGCACCATGATGCGCGAGTTCGGGAGCGAGAACCGCATGTCCTTGTGGCCGGCAGCCAAAAGCAGCGAGCCCATTGACGCCGCCTGGCCGGTGCAGAGCGTCGAAACCGGCGGACGGATGAACTGCATGGTATCGTAGATCGCAAGTCCCGATGTCACCGCGCCGCCCGGCGAGTTGATGTACATCGAGATTTCCTTCTTCGGATTCTCGGCCTCCAGAAACAGCAGCTGCGCCACCGTCAGTGTCGACATTCCATCCTCGACCGGCCCGGTCACGAAGATGATGCGCTCTTTAAGGAGCCGCGAAAAAATGTCGTAAGCGCGTTCGCCGCGGTTGGTCTGCTCGACCACCATCGGCACGAGGTTCATGTAAGTTTCCACCGGATCGCGCATTAGTCACCCAAGGGTTGGCGGAAACGAACATCCATCGGCGATTGGAATTGCCGGGCCGGACGAACGTCCCGTGATGCAGGACTTAATAAACAGGGTTCACAGATATGGGCCAATTTCCCGGTGACAAGAGCAGGTCAACAGCGGCCGAATTGGCCTCCCTTGAACCTGATTCGCCCGGTCCGGCATAGCTGCTGGATGCGGCCGGAACGCGCGTTTCGCCTCTCAACGTTAATCCCGCGCTGACCAGTCTCAGGCAGCGCTCTTCTCCGGCTCCTCGTCCTTGTAGAGGTCTTCGCGCGTGACCTTTTTCTCGGTCACGTTGGCGAGTTCAAGGATGAAATCTACCACCTTGTCTTCATAGATTGGCGCACGAAGCTGAGCCAGCGCATTGGGGTTGTTGCGGTAATAATCCCAGACCTCTTTCTCGCGGCCTGGCATCTGCCGGGCGCGTTCGATCAGCGCGCGGCTGACCTCGTCGTCCGTGACCGTGATCTTGTTCTTCTCGCCTATCTCTGACAGCACTAGACCGAGCCGGACCCGGCGATCGGCAATCTTGCGGTACTCTTCCTGGGCCGCCTCCTCCGTGGTGTCCTCATCAGCGAAGGTCTTGCCGCTGGATTCCATCTCGGCTTTGATCGAGTTCCACATCAGCCTGAATTCTTCTTCGACCAGTGACGGCGGCGCCTCGAATCGATGGGTCTCGTCGAGACGGTCGAGCAGCATCCGCTTGACGCGCTGGCGGGTGGCGCCGGCGAATTCGGCAGACAATCGCTCGCGTGCGGCTTCCTTCAGCTTGTCCAGCGACTCCAGACCAAGCGTTTTGGCGAACTCGTCATCAATCTTCGTCTCCTCCGGCGCTTCGATCAGCGTTGCGGTGGTTTCGAATTCCGCGGGTTGGCCCGCGAGCTTTTCGCTGGCGTAGTTCTTTGGAAAAGACACCTTTAACGTGCGGGTTTCGCCCGTAGCGATCCCGGTCAGTTGTTCCTCGAATCCCGGAATGAAGGTGTTGGAGCCGATCGTCACCTGGATGTTCTCGCCGGTGCCGCCGTCGAAGGGCGTGCCATTGATCGTGCCTTTGAATGAGATCGTGACCCGGTCCCCGGTCTCCGCCTTGGTGCCCTCGCCTTTCGCAGCATAAGTTCTATTCTGATCGGCGATCCGCTTGATCGCTTCATCGACATCCGCGTCGGTCACCTCGGCAACCGGCTTCTCGACCGTAAAGCTCTTGAAATCGGCGAGCTGGATGGCGGGCACGACTTCAATGGAAACGGTGTAGGTGAGATCGGATTTTCCGGTGAGGATGTTCTCGACGGCTTTTTCCTCGGTAGGCATTGTGATCTTGGGCTCGGTCGCCAGGCGGAAGCCGCGCTCCGTGAAGATCTGAGTATTGGTATCGCGGATCGTCTGATCGATCGTCTCCGCCATCACCGAGCGGCCATACACCTTCTTGAGGTGGCTCACCGGCACCTTGCCTGGACGAAAGCCGTTGAGCCGGACCTTGTCCTTCAGATCGACGAGACGCGCATCCGCTTTGGCATCGAGGTCCGAGGCGGGGACGCTGATCTGGAATTCGTGCTTCAATCCCTCGGCGAGGGTCTCTGTGACCTGCATGGCGTCGATCTTCTTCCGCTGTCGTCCGGCCTATTGGCACGGACATTGTCAATTTGGTCGACGCGGCCCCAAGAGCCTGCGTCGGTTGTTCAGCCGACCCCATCTCCTGGGGCGTTGTCCCTTCGGAAACAGGTCCAGCAATCGTCATGCAAACGCTGTCAGCGCTTGGTGCGGGCGGAGGGACTCGAACCCCCACAACTTTCGTCACTGGAACCTAAATCCAGCGCGTCTACCAGTTCCGCCACGCCCGCTGATAGCATCATTGTCGGCCGCGATCCCGCGGGCGGCGGGCTTATAACATGAGCACACCTGTTCGCAGCAAAAAAATGGCCTTCCAATGCTCCCGGGAGGTACCCGCGCCAGCTGGACATAGCCAGCGGAAAATGATCCGCATCGGGCCATGGCAGATCGAATTTTTCGATGGCATCGACGCGAGCTCCTGGCCGGATTGGGTGCGGCGGCCCTTGGTCCGGCGATGCCGAGGTTCGCGTCCGCCCAAGGGCACTCGCGCCTGACCCTGCAGGCCAGAGCGGCCGAAATTAGTCTGCGTCCAGGACAACCGGGCACTTCGATATGGGCGCTCCAGGGCTCACCGCCAGACCCCGCTTTGCGCTTCAAGCGAGGCGATGAGCTGGAGGTCGCCTTTCAGAACGATCTGCCGGTGGCCACTGTACTGAACTGGCGCGGGCTCGCGGGCATTCCGGGAACCGAACCGTTGACAACACGACAGCCAGTGTCGCCAGGCGGCAAAGAAAACCTGTCCATCGCACTGCGTCGCGCCGGCACGTTCCTGTGCGATCTTCGGCTGCTAGGGGACGGCCAGGCGCGGCCCTTGCCGGTGCGGCCGGTGATCGTCGCCGAAAGCGATCCCCTCGCGATCGACCGCGAACAGGTGTTTCTGGTCGAGGACTGGCGCCTGCGCCCGGACGGGTCCCCGATTGCGCCCGGCCTGGATCCCGCGGACGCTCCGGCGATCTACACCGTGAACGGGCAGATGACGCTGGATATAGCGGCGCGTAGCCATGAAAGATTTCGATTTCGCTTCATCAACGGCTGTCAACGCGCTGCTATCGCACTTAAAATCGAGAACCACGAAGTTCGGGTCATGGCTCTCGACAGCGAGCCAACCGAGCCATTTCCCGCGCGCAATGGCGCGATGGTGTTAGCTCCTGGAGGGCGGGCGGATGCATTCGTGGACGTGAGCGCCTTGCCGGGTTCGGCCTCATCGATTCTCCTGCACGATGGCAAGGACGCCCGCCCGATCGGACGACTGATTGTCGCAAAGGACGAGCCGCCGCTCCGGGACGCGGCCCTGCCCACCCCGCCCCCGTTGCCAGCCAACGGTCTTCCCGCTCAGATCGAGCTCAAGGGAGCCCTGCGGATAGACGTGACCGTTGGCCGGCCACAACCCGAGTGGGTCCTGCCTGTCAGGTTCGTAAGCTCGGCCGCGCCTGCCTTCCGGGCCAAAGCCGGGCGCACCGTGGTGCTGGCCCTGGCCAACCGAGGCGACATTCCCGCGGTCTTCCACCTGCACGGACACCATTTCCGCGTGCTGGACCGGCTCGACGACGGTTGGAAGCCGTTCTGGCTCGATACGCTGGCGATCGATTCCGGACAGACGCAACGGATTGCGTTTGCCGCCGAACATTCCGGCCATTGGCTGATGGAGGCGATGGCGACCGACTGGGCGGCACCTCGATTTGTGCGCTGGTACAGTATCGAATGAGGAACCCAAACATGAGCACCACCACGCCAGCTATCCGCAGCATCACTGCCCGCGCCGTCGATGCACCGATCTCGCGGCCCGTGAAGAACGCCTTCGGCGTGATCCGTTCGGCGCCATTGGTGCTGATCGACGTCGTCACCGATCAGGGCCTCACCGGACACTCTTACATTTTTGCCTACACCAGGCTGACACTTAAGCCGCTGGTCCGGTTGATCGAAGATCTGGGCCGCGATCTCGTCGGCAGACCGATCGCGCCGTTTGATCTCATGACAGAGATGGATGCCAAATTCCGTTTGCTCGGGTGGCAAGGCCTCGTCGGCATGGCCGTATCGGGGCTCGATATGGCGTTCTGGGACGCGCTGGGCCGGGCGGCGTGCCAGCCTCTGTCGGTCTTGCTCGGAGGATCGTCGCGGCCGATCCGTGCCTACGATAGCTATGGCGCCATCGATCCCGTCGCAGACGAGAAGGACCTGCGCCGCTCGCTCGACCAGGGTTTTCGCGGCATCAAGATCAAGGGCGGAGACGGCGATCTCGACAATGACGAGCGGGTCGTAAAGGCCGTGCGCGGTCTGATCGGTCCCGACATCGCGCTGATGCTGGATTTCAACCAGTCGCTAAATCCATCCGAGGCTAGCCGCCGCATCGATCGCTTGGCTCCCTACGATCTGCATTGGATCGAGGAACCTGTGGCGGCTGAGAACCTCGCCGGCCACGCCAGGGTTCGTGCGACATCCCCCACATCGATTCAGTCCGGCGAGAACTGGTGGTTTCCGCGCGGCTTCGCCGAGGCGATCGCGTCCGCCGCCAGCGATTTCATCATGCCTGACCTGATGAAAGTTGGCGGCGTCACCGGCTGGCTCCGCGTCGCCGCTCAGGCGGAGGCCGCCTCCATTCCCATGTCGAGCCATTTGTTTGCCGAGGCTAGGTATCTGGTGTGAAAATTCCGTTTTTGCAGCGCATGGCCCAGAACGATCCTGAGCCTCAGTAGTCGACGCCGAACTCGTCATACAACTGCCGAAACACCGCCGGTAACACTTCGGGCAAATCTTCCGCGATCAGACCGGGACCCGCCTCGCGCGCCGCCTCGCCATGCATCCAGACCCCCATAGAGGCAGCCTCGAACGCCTGCACCCCCTGCGCCAGCAGCCCCGCGATCATGCCCGACAGCACGTCCCCGGCGCCGGCCGTAGCGAGCCAGGGCGGCGCATTCGCGGCAATGGTGGCGCGGCCCTCCGGCGAGGCCACGACGGTATCCGGCCCCTTCAGCAAAACGATAGCGCCGCTTCTTTCGGCGGCGGCCCGCACCCTCTCGAGCTTGGAGCGAAAGGGATGTTTGTTGCTGATGTCGCTGAACAGCCGCGGAAATTCTCCCTCATGCGGCGTGAGAACCACCTGCGGGGCGTGCGATGCTTTAATCGCTTCGAACAAACGATCGGGCGCCTCCGCAAAACTTGTCAGTGCGTCGGCATCGAGCACCAGGCCGCGCTGCGCCGACAACGCCGAAATGACAAAGTCGCGGGTCCGCTGGCCAAGACCGGCGCCGGGCCCGATCACGCACGTGTTGAGTCGCTTGTCGCTCAGCAACTCGGCAAACTGGATCACGGTGTCGACCGGACGAACCATTATGGCGGTTACTGCCGCAGCATTCACCGCGAGCGCATCGCGTGGCGAGGCCAGCGTGACGAGGCCGGCCCCGGCACGCAAAGACCCGCGCGCTGACATGCGTGCGGCGCCAGTCGCGGCGATATCTCCGGTGACCACGATGGTGTGGCCGCGCGCGTATTTATGGCCGTCGACCCACGGCACTGGAAATGATTTGCGCCAGACTTGCGGGACGTTTTCAAAAGTCTGCGGCTGGATCTCTTCGAGCACTGCCGGGTCGATGCCAATATCGGCGACGCGCACGCGACCGCAGTGGATTCGGCCTGGCAGCAGCAGATGCGCCGGCTTGCGCCTGAAGAATGTGACAGTTTCAGTCGCGCGGACTGCCACACCCATCACCGCTGCACTCGCACCGTTGATCCCGCTCGGCAGATCGACCGCGAGAACCGGCGCGCCGTTGCCGTTGATAGCCTCGATCACATCGTGCGGCTCGCCGGTTACCGGGCGATTGAGACCCGCGCCGAACAGCGCATCGATGATCAAAGCGGGCTTGCCGATCGCTTGCGGATTGAAGGGCAACACCGGGTATTTCCAACCTTTGGCAGCGGACGCCGCGTCGCCTTGCAGGCTCTCGCGGTCGCAAAGCAGGATGACCGAAACTTCGCGGCCACGCGCCGCCAATTCCGCCGCGGCCACAAATCCATCGCCGCCGTTATTTCCGGGTCCCGCAACGACCAGGATTGGGCCCTCCCCCATCAGTTCCATGGCAACCGTCGCCACTGCCTGTCCTGCGCTCAGCATCAGCGCGAACCCCGGCCTACCGGCTGCGATCGTGAGCCGATCGGCTCGCTCCATTTCAGCTGGTGTGAGAACTTCCATGCCAAGTACCTGGTGTAAGCGCCTCATCCTGAGGCATTTTTCGGAAGCTGCGAAGTCCTGCTCCCAATGAATGCTTATCAATTGATCAATATGCCTATTTTATAGCCTGAATTCTTGTGGGCGGATCAGTTTAGGGGCTCCAAAATGCCTTTTAAGTCACTGACAACTGATCAAAATCAGTCCGCTCAGCAATCTGGCATAGACCCTGCTTTTGAGGAACCCGGCTCTGGATGGTCGTGCTCGACTGCATTTAGTGTCAGGACAGACTATCGACCAACCTGCGCACACCGCTAGTAAAGCAAAGCTGCAACCTGATTATGGAAATGCCCCGGGAGGCGTTCAGTGAAGAAAATCGAAGCCATCATAAAGCCGTTCAAGCTGGACGAGGTAAAGGAAGCGCTCCAGGAAGTGGGACTCCAAGGCATCACCGTCACAGAAGCCAAGGGCTTCGGCCGGCAGAAGGGTCACGCCGAGCTCTACCGCGGGGCGGAGTACATCGTGGATTTTTTGCCGAAGGTAAAAATCGAAATCGTGATCGGGGATGATCTGGTCGAGCGCGCGATCGACGCCATCAGGCGAGCTGCCCAGACCGGTCGCATCGGCGATGGAAAGATCTTCGTGTCCAATGTTGAGGAAGCCATTCGGATCAGGACAGGAGAATCCGGGGTAGACGCCATCTGACCCCGCGTTTGCCGATAGTCTGATATTGTATTGAGCTTCCCCCAATTGTAATGAGCTTTCACCTGAGGTCGCTGCCCGCGGCCAGATCACGACGACCTGTAAGCCAAAAGGGGTATTCATGAAGACCGCCAAAGACGTCCTGAAAGCGATCAAGGACAACGACGTTAAGTACGTCGATCTGCGTTTCACCGATCCGCGCGGCAAGTGGCAGCATGTGACTTTCGACACCGGCTTGCGTTCTTCGCCGAGACCACCCTCGTCATCACCTGCGACGTCCTGGAGCCGACCACCGGTGAGCCGTACAACCGCGATCCGCGCGGCATGGCCAAGAAGGCTGAAGCCATGGTCAAGTCGATGGGAGTTGGCGACACGGTTTTCTTTGGACCCGAAGCCGAGTTCTTCGTGTTCGATGATGTGCGCTACCAGACCACTCCATACAACACCGGCTTCAAACTCGACTCGGTGGAACTACCGATCAATTCGGACACCGAATATGAAGGTGGCAATCTCGGTCATCGCATCCGCACCAAGGCCGGCTACTTCCCCGTTCCGCCGCAGGATTCGGTACAGGACATGCGCTCGGAAATGCTCGGCGCCATGGCCAAAATGGGCGTGAAGGTCGAGAAGCATCACCATGAAGTGGCGTCCGCCCAGCACGAACTCGGAATGAAGTTCGACACGATGACTCTAATGGCCGACCAGATGCAGATCTACAAGTACTGCATTCATCAGGTCGCGCACATCTACGGCAAGACAGCCACGTTCATGCCGAAGCCGGTCTACGGCGATAACGGTTCGGGGATGCACTGCCATCAGTCGATCTGGAAGGGCGGCAAGCCGGTATTCGCTGGCAACAAATACGCCGATCTTTCGGAGACGTGCCTGTCCTACATCGCCGGGATCATCAAGCACGCCAAGGCGATTAACGCTTTCACCAACCCTTCAACCAACTCCTACAAGCGTCTGGTCCCCGGCTACGAAGCGCCAGTCTTGCTCGCCTACTCGGCGCGCAACCGCTCGGCAGCCTGCCGCATTCCTTACACGTCAAATCCGAAGGCCAAGCGGGTCGAGGTGCGTTTCCCCGATCCGATGGCCAACCCCTACCTTGGATTCGCTGCGATGCTGATGGCTGGTCTCGACGGCGTCAAAAACAAGCTCGATCCGGGGCCGGCGATGGACAAGGATCTCTACGACCTCCCGAAGGAAGAGCTGAAGGCGATCCCGACTGTATGCGGTTCGCTGCGCGAAGCCCTGGAAAATCTCGACAAGGATCGCGCGTTCCTCAAGAACGGCGGGGTGTTCGATGACGACTTCATCGACAGTTACATCGAGTTGAAAATGACCGAGGTCGAGCGATTCGAAATGACGCCGCATCCTGTCGAATTCGACATGTACTACTCGCTCTGATTCGTATTGGCGGCAATCCCGCGCTTCACTGATCGAAAATGCCAAAGGCGCCCCCGACGGGAGCGCCTTTTTGTTTGCGGCGGGTTTGGAACTGCTGGCGTGATAACAGCGCGCCTCAGGCGGTCCGCTGACGCTCTACGAGAGCTTCCCCAAAGGCCTGAAACAGTTTGCGGTTGATTGGATTGCGCTGCGGATCGTATTCGGCGTGCCACTGCACGCCGAGCGCAAAGCCGGGCGCGTCGGCAATCCGGATCGCCTCGATGGTGCCGTCCTCGGCCAACCCTTCTACGATGACCCGCTCGCCCGGTTCGAGAACACCCTGGCCGTGCAGCGAATTAACCCGGATTGTCTCGCAGCCGAGGATCCGCGCAAACGCGCCGCCGGGAATCAGACTGACTTCGTGCCGGTCAGCGAACACCACATTCGGATCGGGGTGGATTTCGCCGTTCTCGAGCCGTGGCATCCGGTGATTCAGGCGGCCCGGCAGATCGCGGATCTCCGGATGCAGCGAGCCGCCGAAGGCAACGTTCATCTCCTGCAGGCCGCGGCAGATACCGAAGAGCGGAATGCCGCGCGCCACGCAAACTTCTGATAGCGTCAGCGCCAGCTCGTCACGATGGATGTCGTAGGGTTCGTGCCGCAAATCCGGCTCCGTACCAAAGCGGGTCGGGTGAACATTGGCTCGCGCGCCAGTCAGAACCACGCCATCCACCACATCCAGCAAAGCGCCTATGTCGGTGATATCGGGCGCGCCGGCAAACATCAGCGGCAAGGCCCCGGCCACCTCGGCCACTGCGCGAAGGTTTCGCTCTCCGACCATTTGCGTCGCAAAACGATTTTCGATGCGATAGGCGTTTCCGATCACACCGACGACCGGCTTGCTCATCGTCCTCAATCCAACCTCGCATCTCAGGTTTGAGTGCGGATCATGCCCGGCCGCCGAGGCGGGATCAACATCCCTTGCCGCAAAGCGGGGCTGCTATTTCCGCGTGAAGACTTCCACGGCGTCTAGCGATCCAGAAATCGGCAGTCCAGCCGCCTTGACCGCCCTTGCTGCTGAGCTGTCCCCGGCTCTTAACCATGGCAGTTTCGCCTCGATCCCGCGGGTGACGGGTTCGCCGAGCGGACCGCCGATATCCAGCGGCCAGAAACCGTTCGGCACCACCTCGGCCGAAAGGCGATGGAGCTGAAATCCGCTGCCAAACGCCGCTTTGAGGTCGTCCGGCGAAGCTGTGCGCGTCGTCCCCGGCTCGCTCAAGTCACCAAACGTGACGAGGACTGGAATTAACGCGCCGGATACGGGCACCGCGCCTGTCATTCGGCTCATCTCATTGAAGGATACGTTGCGACCCGCAGCCTTGTAGGCGCGCAACGCCAGATAATTCATTCCATCGAGATCGAGGGCGCTGTCGATATGCGCCAGCAAGGCGACAAGATTTTTGCCACCACCAAGATCAACCAACACCGCATCGCCCTTAATGCCGGTGTGGCCCTTGCGGCTGTAACCCCTGTCGGGATGCACCGAAATGACGCTCGATCCCGCTTTCACCCCCTCCGGCGTTTCCACCTCGACTGTAAGGCGGTATTTGTGACCGGGCCGGTTGATCCGAATCTGGTCGCCGATAAATAGCGCGGCCAATAACGCCACTGGCCCGAGCCATCTGAAATTCATTCGAGCCGCCTCTCACCTTACCGGCTTATCGCTTGGCACAACCAACGCGCCAACGTCAAACCTCAACATCCCAACCTTGATCCCGGAGGAGATTGGCGAAAGAGTAAGGTCGGAAACCGGCGTAAGAAGGAACTGGCGTGACAGTCTCGGTTGACGAACGTCGTCAGACCCGCAGCGATCTGGCTTGGGCGATATCGGTCGGCGGCATTGGCATCGTAGGCTTCGCCGCTTTGTTGCTGTTTACCTGGCACTATGCCCCAACACTGTTCCTGATTTTCGCGGGGATGCTGCTTGGCGTTGCGCTTAACGCCCTGACCACGACGTTGGGCCGTGTTGTCAGGCTGCCGCATGCGTTACGGCTCACGATTGTGTGCCTGGTGCTTGCGAGTCTTTTGTCGGGAGTGGTCTTCCTCGGCGGCGCCACTATCGCCCAGCAAGCAACGACACTCAGTGATACCATAAAAGGGCAGTTGGTCGGCCTCAAAGCTTTCCTCGAACGGAATGGCATCGACACCAGCAGCTATTTCGACCTCGGTGGCAGCTCCGAGAGTTCGTCGGCCACGCCAACTCCCGGGGCTGCTGCGACGCATAATCTTCCGAGCGCGGGCGCACTAGCCTCCAGCGGCGGCGCCATCGTCAGTCGGACGTTTAAATTGCTGTGGGGCACAGTGAGCGCGGTCGGAAATTTCTTCATCGTGCTATTTCTCGGACTGACGTTCGCCGCGCAGCCCGGCGTCTACCGCAAGGGGCTGTTGTTCATGGCGCCTGCACGGCATCGGCCACGCGCAACCATGATCGTTGACCGCATCGGTGAAACGCTCGAGCGCTGGCTGATCGCGCAGATCGTCACGATGTTTGCTGTCTTTGTCGTGACCTCGATTGGACTTGCGATCATCGGCATTCAAGGCGCGTTCATTCTGGGCATCCAGGCCGGGCTGCTTGCCTTCATACCAACCTTGGGCGCGCTGATCGCAGGCCTGATCGTGGTGCTCGCGAGCCTGGCTTCGGGGTGGGTCGCCGCGGCCAGCGCGTTGGTGCTCTTCCTGGGCGTTCACGCGCTGGAAAGCTACGTTTTGACTCCGATCTTCCAGCGTCAGGCGCTCGAAATTCCTCCGGCAACGCTCTTTGCGTTCCAGATTTTGCTCGGCACAGTATTTGGCATCTGGGGTCTGGCGCTTGCCTTGCCACTGATCGCGATCGCGAAAGTCATCATCGATCATTTCAAGGCCAATGACGCGTCGGCCCAGCCGGCTTAAAGACCGCATATTCGGTTGAAGCTTTAGCTCGTGCTGAGCACGGTGTGCGTGTGTTCGACCTCCGGAGGCGAAGCAAAATACTGGCCGACGAGTGCGCGCCAGGCAGTGAAATCCTCCGAGCCTCTGAAATCGACCGTGTGATTTTCCAGCGTCTCCCACTTGGCCATCAGCCGGTAACGTGAAGGCTTCTCGATGGACTTGTGCAGTTCGAAACCCTTGCCGCCCTTGGCGCGCAGGAATAACGGACGCGCTTTGGCAACGGCCGCTTCAGAATCTTTCTCAGTGCCGGGTTTGACGTCGATTTGCGCGATTTCGGTGATCATCGGAATTGTCGCCTTTCGTTGAGAATTCAACGTCTCTAACCCACCCTCCCAGTTTATTGAAGTCTCAGGCCGCTACAAACAGAGAAGGCGCCTCGCGGCGCCCGTCGTCATGGTCTGCCATAGCGGTTCAACTCAATAGCAGCACCGTTCCGGCAATCATGAGGGCACAGCCCACGAACATGACGAGCGCCCAGCGACTTCGTGGCCGATCGTAGCGGCCCTGCGCGCGTCGCTCCGATATCAGAGCCGTCTCGTATTCATCCGCTGTCGCGAACAAGCACCCAAAGCCGCCGCGTGCGGAGGCGGCTGCGGCTTCGAGCGACATCAGGGCGTGGGCGTTCTGACTGCGAACCATGTTCATGATGTGGATCATATGTGCGGATGGTAAACGGCTCGTTACACCCGAGCCGCTACGCTAACCGCGCGACTGCTGCCGGCTGGACTGGCTGACGCGCGGCGCCAGCGGCCTTTCGGCGCCAGTTTTCCAGCGAAAGTGGCAACTCTTCCGCCAGCTCGACGCGATTGCGCCCCCCGCGCTTGGCCTGATAAAGCGCGGTATCGGCGGCCGCCAGCAACACTTCGAGCTCCGTGCCAGCAGGGCCGCCGGCGACACCGATGCTAACGGTGGTATCGACCGGCCCGTCCTCGACCACGATCCCGGAGTCCGCAAACGCTCCGCGCACGCGCTCGGCCGCGAGCACGCCATCCTCCAGCGAACACGGCAGCAAAGCCGCGAATTCCTCGCCCCCGATTCGGCCCGAGAGGTCGCTGATCCGCAGCGAGTTGATCACGTTGGCGGCGAACAGCTTGAGAATCTCGTCGCCCGCCGCGTGGCCGAAGCGATCGTTGATCGACTTAAAATGATCGATGTCGAAGATCAGTACCGTTACGGGCCGACCGGCAGTGGCTTCGCGCTCGATCACGCGCGAGCACGCCTCGGCGAAGCCGCGACGGTTGAACATGCCTGTCAGCGGATCCATTGAAGCCGCCGTCTTGTGCGCCGTCACGGTGCGCTCCGACACAAGCATGAAGATCACGAACACGGTACCGACGGCATAGAGCACAAGCTCGACCGAGAATACGGTCACCCAGACGCTGCCCGAGAACTTGTCCTGATCAGGATACAACAGGCCGCCTACCAGTATCGGCAACATCAGCACAAACCCGTGCAATGCGGGCACCACGATCGCCGGCCAGCGCCGTTGCAAGGTTCTGCGGCGTTCGGACCACAATTCACCGGCTGTCACAGCCGCGTAAAGAGCTACGATGCCGGCGCCAATGGTGATGCGCATCGCGGATGCTTCCGGGGAAAGCGTCATGACGGCGGACGCCAACGAAAGCATTTCGCCGAGCGAGCTAGCCGCGAGCGTCCAGAGCGCGATCGAGGCCGCACCGAGAAGGTAAGCGGTCCCCCACCATCTTAACGCCGGGATGTTTTCCTGGCTGCCGAAAAACAGCAGCATGGCTCCGAGCATTGCTGCAACCATGGCGGCAACTAGATAAAGCGTGGTGGTATCGAGCGACATCCGCTATCCAGCCATTGTGATGCGAGCCATGGACGCGGCTAAACCGAGCGCACGCCATCACCAGGATGCATGCTAGGGTCCTTCTCTTCCAAATCCGTTTGCACAGATGCGCAATTTTTCCGGAAAACTGCGTCAACTCATCGGTAAATACGCAGCAAAAAGGGCGCCCAAAGCGCCCTTTTCCCCGTTCCGGATAGGCAGCATTCGCTGCAAATGTTTAGCG